>JACRCA010000124.1 GCA_016234425.1 Deltaproteobacteria bacterium
GGAATTTTCAACGCGATTCAGTATGCCGCCATTCAAGCCCTGCGCAATGAAGATGCCAATATTGAAAAGATGTTGGAAATTTATGCCTGGCGCCGGAAACTGGTTCTGGAAACTTTTGCTAAAGTCGGACTTTCATTCAAACCTCAAAAAGGAACTTTCTACCTTTGGATTCCCGTGCCCCAAGGCATGACTTCCATCGACTTCACCACCAGGCTCTTCGAGAAAGCCTCTGTGGTCGTAGCAGCCGGCACAGCCTACGGCCAGCACGGGGAAGGTTACATTCGCATCTCTCTGACCGTCCCGGACAGGCGCCTGGAAGAAGCCATGGAAAGGATCCAAAAAGTTTTCTAAACATCTCACCACAGAGATCGCTGAGGGCGCAAAGAAAATAAATAATAATGAGGTCGTAAAAAGTCAAAAACAGCCCCTCTCCCTTGATGGGAGAGGGCTTGCCCTGTGGAGTAAGCTTCACTACTCCACAGGGTAAAGGTGAGGGTGATAAATAGAGGTATTTCAGCCGGTTCGTTGTCCCCCTCCCCTTGGTGCCCTCCCGCCAGGGGAGGTGAAATATAAAAATTTCATCAATCGAGAGCTTCTTGTCTTTTGTGTCTTCCATTTTAACTATATGGCCATCTCAGCGTTCTCTGCGTTCTCGGCGGTGAAAGGATGTTAGTGTATATCGGCATTGGGTCGAATCTCGGGGATAAACTGGGCAATTGCCGCCGGGCCATCGCAGCCATCGTAGCTGACAGAAGAAATCAGCTAATGAAATGCTCTCCCTTCTACCAAACGGAGCCGGTCGGGAAAAAAGATCAAGACTGGTTCGTCAACGGGGTAGTAGCTGTGGAGACCTCGCAGGGACCCAGGGAATTTTTGGATTTCCTCCTGGCCATCGAGAGAATGATGGGGCGAGAGCGGGGGGAACCCTGGGGACCCCGGGTCATTGATTTGGATCTCCTTTTCTTTGGCAATGAGATCTTAAAGGAGGGCGATCTGCAGATTCCCCACCCGCGACTCCATGAACGGAGATTCGTACTCGTTCCCCTCCGGGACATCGCTCCCCATCATGGACACCCCCTGATCGGCAAAACCATCTCTCAAATCCTATCGGAGCTTCCGGAAGAGGAAAAAGTTCTTCCCTTCCCAGAAGCAGGTCAGAGACCGTGTTTCGTCTAATCCTGTACTTAATCATTCTGGTACTGGTTTATTGGGTGGTCAAGCGCGCCCTTTTCCCGCCGAAAGGAAAAGCCAAAGGACCTGAAGAGATAGGTGAAGAGATGATCCAAGATCCGGTCTGCCAGTGTTATGTCTCTAAGAGACATTCCTATGCCGTTTCTATCAGGGGGAAGAAGCTCTTCTTCTGCAGTGAAGAGTGTTACAGAAAATATATGTCTTCCAAAGTCTTGCCGAAGACCTGAAAGGAGCCATCCTCCGAGTCCTCCTTAGCCTCTATGCTTTCTTTCTATACTCCTAAGTGTGAATAAATTATCCTTCCTAATCTTTCCTGGCAAACTGAGGGAATTGGCCGAAAATATAAATGTATTTACTTATTGCATAATAAAAGCCGATAAGCTAATCTATAAAACCGGGATGATTTGCTTACTTTGCCGGTGTAGAAGTTCAGAAAGGGTCCAAAAGGGGGCAACCTCTGAGAAATTCACGAAAAAATATTATCATCCTTATTCTTACTGGGGGGGTGGCTTTTTGTTTAGTAGCGACCTCCGCTTCTTTTGCAGATATTTATAAATATGTGGATGAAGATGGGGTTATCCATTTCACTAACGTTCCCACGCATGGAAAATTTAAGCTGATTTTGAAAGAAAAGCCGGTTCATTTTCAGCTGGGGCCAAATTTTGAGAAATATGATCCGTTGATTTGGAGAACGGCCGAGAAATACAGCGTGGATTATGCTCTTGTTAAGGCTGTAATAAAGGCGGAATCAAATTTCAACCCCGCGGCCATCTCCCGAGTAGGGGCCAGAGGACTGATGCAACTCATGCCAGGCACAGCCTATGCTCTCCGGGTAAATGATACTTTTCATCCGGAGGATAACATCGAAGGCGGAGTGCGCTACCTGCGTTATCTTTTAGATCTTTTTCGAGGGGATCTTCATTTGGCGTTAGCCGCTTACAATGCCGGGGAGAGGGCGGTGTATCGTTATCGCGGCATTCCTCCCTATCAGGAAACCCGCGTTTACGTCAAGCGGGTATTGCGTTACTTCCAGAAATACAGCGACGAGCTTAGAAGACTCCATCATTCTTCTGATTCTACCAACTGAAATTTGGTTTTCTTTACTATGGAAAAACCCATAGGGGTCGCTACCCAGGAAAACCGTCGGGCGATCAATTGGAATGTTCCCAATCTTCTCTCCTTTTTTCGTATTTTAGCCATTCCTTTTGTGGTTATATGCCTTTTCTTCCCCGGCCCATTGGGGAGCTTCCTGGCTTCTCTTTCTTTCAGCCTCGCCTCCCTGACAGATCTTCTGGACGGGTATATCGCCCGGCAACAAAAGAGTGAGACTGCTATAGGGAAATTACTGGATCCGTTGGCAGATAAGCTTTTAATCAACTCTGCTTTCATCATGCTTATCCCTTTAGGTCGCATTCCGGCCTGGGTAGTTGTTCTGATCGTGGGGCGAGAAGTGGCCGTTACGGGTCTGAGGGGAATTGCCTCTGCTGAAGGATTGGTTATCGCTGCCAGCCGTTGGGGAAAAGCCAAGACGGTCTTCCAGTCCATTTCTTTGATTGGACTGCTGTTGCATTATGAGTACTTGGGGATTGACTTCCATCTGCTCGGTATGATGATCCTATGGGTTGCTTTGGTGATTACCTTCTGGTCTGGATTTGATTATTTCAATAAATTTTACCGGGAGCATCAGAAATATAGTAAGAGGTCAAAGGTAAAAGGCGAAAGGTAAAAGGGGGTTTTAAAGGTGGGTTTTCCTCCTTGACAAGGAAAGGTTGTTTTTCTAAAATATGCCTGGATTTGGAAAATATTGAGCGGGAATAACTCAGCGGTAGAGTGCAACCTTGCCAAGGTTGAAGTCGCGGGTTCAAATCCCGTTTCCCGCTCCATTTTTATGGCGGCATAGCCAAGTGGTAAGGCAGCGGTCTGCAAAACCGCGATTCCCCGGTTCAAATCCGGGTGCCGCCTCCATCCTTTTTGACCTTGAGCAATCCTGACTTCTGAGCTTTCTCCCCTTCACTGCTCCAGGACAAGAGTGAAAGAATTCCCAGAATTAATTTTTTTTCGCTCGTTCTTTATCTTTTTACAAGTCGGGGCCGTGCCCCAGAATTTAGCCCGATTCATCTTCCTCTTCAGAGGAGATCTCTTCCAGGTTGATTCTTTTCAGGAAGCGTTCGTTCTTTTGCCGAGTGCGGGCCAAATCTTTGAGCAGCTTTTTCATGGGGGGTTCCGGAAAGAGAGCGTCGAGGTCCTGTTTGGCCTCGGGGTAGAGCTTTTTCAATACGATGGGCTCCTCGGGCGGGAGCGTTTGCTCAGGGGAAGAAATTTTTGGTTCTTCAGGTTTCTGAGTTGTCTCTCCACTCTCCGTTTCCATTGGGCCTCCACCTTTCACCAGTCTCTTTCAAAATAAAATATCAAAGAAATTCTCTTTTTCCAAGGGGGAAAATTTGCCGCCAAAAATGCCTTGAAAAAAAATAGGGGAACAATATAATAAAAAAAACGCTGGCCAGTATGCCTGGGTGGCGGAATTGGTAGACGCAAGGGACTTAAAATCCCTTGGTGCTCAGCACCGTACCGGTTCGATTCCGGTCCCAGGCACCAGGGGCTTCACTAACTATAAATTATCTCTTTCCTTCCGCTTATCGCTTCGGGTATCATCTACGCAATCACAATCCTCCCAGAAGCTGGAAATTAACAGCAATAAATGGATCAAAGTTTGCGAAGGAACAATATTAAAGGAGTAGAAGACTATGGTAGCGAGAATGTCCGGGGCCAAATTTATTGCTGAGACCTTAAAAGGATATGGTATAACCCAAATGATTACCCATCGGGATTGTCGAACTCCAGACCTCTGGGCAACAGGAAGCTAACCTGTGAAGAGGAATGGAGTATTTTATTAAGGAAAGCTGTCCATTTGGCCGATATAAGGGGAAAGATTCGATTAATCTTGACAAATTTCCTAAAATTCATTAAATTTTCGCCAAAAATGAAGGGTGGCAGTTCAGGGTTGAAAAGGAATGGAATCGGACGCTGAGATAAGAAAATTGGTGGGCCCCAAGTTAATCGTCCTTTCCTTAACATACGTTTTTCTCCTTTTCCTTTTTTTATCCTTCTTTTTGGCCCCTTCAGCCTTCTCCGAATTAAAGAGATCCCCAGAAGATCCCCCCCTGCAGGTTCCCGCAAGTCTTCTGCATTTTGGCGATCAGGTGCCGAGCTATGCTTTGCTGGTCGATAAATCAGAGCAACGCTTGCATCTCTACAGGCAGGAAGCTGACGGTCCGAGGCTGATCAAGACCTTTGTTTGTGCAACAGGAGAAAATACAGGAGGAAAAAAGAGACGGGGGGACAAGCGGACACCCGCAGGAGTGTATTTCTTTACCCGGGTGATCGAGAGCCAAAATCTTTCTTCTATGTATGGGATCCGCGCTTTTCCCATAGATTACCCTAATTTTCTCGATCGGATCGATTTCAATAAAGGGGATGGAATCTGGCTTCACGGGACCGACAAACCCCTGACCCCGAATAGTACCAACGGATGCATCGCCCTGGATAATCGAGATGTCGTTGAACTTTCTCAGTACATCCGTTTGCGGCAGACCCCCATCATCATCGAAGAGAAAGTCTCTTACACATCGCTCAAAGAACTAATCGAGGAGCGGGACCGCCTGCGCGGAATCCTTTTAGAATGGAAACGAGCCTGGGAGACCAAACAGCTGGACCACTACATGTCTTTCTACTCTGAAGAATTTCGCTGCCGAGGCATGGATTGGAAGGGCTGGCGAAATTATAAGGATCGCCTGAACCATCAGTACAAGACCATCGAAATCACGATCGACTCTCCCATCATCCTCAAGCACAACCATAATTTAATAAGTGTATTTTTCCAGAGCTATCGGTCCGAGCGCTTTTTTAACAAGGGGACTAAAAGGCTTTATTTCGCTCCTGAGGGAGGAGACTGGAAAATCATCGGGGAAGAATGGAATGTCCACCGCGGCGGCGAAACTGCGCCGCCGATCTCCGAGAGCATTCTTGTGGCTTTCCTGTCACCAAAGACCGCTCCCCCTAAGCTCGAAGCTGAATCTTCCACGGCCACTGCCAAGGCTTCTGAAGAAAAGCCAGATCGCGACCTCTCCCAAAAGTTCCCGGAGATTCAGGCCTTCCTGGCAACCTGGAAACAATCCTGGGAAACAAAGGACCTAAGCCGGTATATGGATTGTTACTCCAAAGCCTTCCGCGGACAAGGGAAAGGCTGGGAGCAGTGGCGGGAGCATAAGAAAAACTTGAATGAGCAGTACCGTCAGATCCAGGTTTCTGTCGAAGAAGTGAAAATCGAAGAAAGGGGTGGTCAGATCCTGGTTTCCTTCCGTCAGACTTACCGTTCCGATGGACTTAAGAGTATAGGGCAAAAGAATCTGATCCTGAGGCAGGAAGAGAATTCCTGGAAGATCTTCCGGGAGAACTTCCGACGAGCAAAGGGATAGGGAAAGGAGTCCGGGCATGCGCAGTGATTTGATGAAGAAGGGATTGGAGAAAGCCCCCCACCGCTCCCTTTTCATGGCCATGGGCTTGACGGACGAAGAAATCCGCCAACCCATGGTGGGCATCGTCAACTCAGCCAATGAAATCATTCCCGGACATATCCACTTGGATAAAATCGCCGAAGCCGTGAAAGCTGGAGTGCGCTTAGCCGGGGGAACTCCCTTGGAGTTTTCCACGATTGGGGTGTGTGATGGCCTTGCCATGAACCATGAGGGCATGAAATACTCCCTTTCCAGCAGGGAGTTGATCGCTGATTCCATAGAAGTCATGGCGATGGCTCATCCCTTCGATGCCTTGGTCTTGATCCCCAATTGCGACAAGATCGTTCCGGGAATGCTCATGGCGTCCATGCGGTTGAATATCCCCTCGATCGTGATCAGTGGTGGGCCCATGCTGGCTGGAAAATTTGGGGAGAAAGAAGTGGATTTAATCGGGGTCTTCGAGGGCGTAGGCCGAGTGGCCCGGGGAGAATGGACGGTAGCCCAGCTGAAAGAATTGGAAGAATGTGCCTGCCCAGGATGCGGTTCCTGTGCGGGCATGTTCACAGCCAACTCCATGAATTGTCTCTCGGAGGCTCTGGGCATGGCCCTACCCGGGAACGGCACGATCCCGGCAGTGATGGCCGCGCGCCTGCGACTGGCCAAAATGGCTGGGATGAAAGTTATGGATCTCTGGAAGAGGAACATCCGCCCGAGGGAGATCGCTACTCTGGAGGCTTTCAAGAATGCCATGGCCGTGGACATGGCCTTAGGGTGTTCGACCAACACAGTTTTACACCTCCCCGCAATCGCCCATGAGGCGAAGATTGAATTGGAGTTGGATCTATTTAATAAGGTAAGCGATCAGACGCCCCACCTTTGTTTCCTCAGCCCAGCCGGTCCCCATCACGTCCAGGATCTGGATGCCGCTGGCGGTGTTCAGGCAGTGATGAGTGAATTAACCAAGCTGGGGAATATCGATAAGACGGCCAGGACGGTAACTGGAAAAACCGTGGGGCAGAATTTGAGGGGGGTAAAAGTCAAAGACTATGGGGTGATCAGGCCGGTCCATGATCCTTACCATAAGGAAGGGGGCATTGCCATCCTGCGCGGAAACCTGGCCCCTGGTGGAGCGGTGGTCAAGCAGTCCGCTGTGGCGCCAGAGATGATGGTGAATGAGGGCACGGCCATCGTCTTCGATTCTGAAGAAGAAACCATGGAAGCCATTCTCCAAGGGAAGGTTAAGCCAGGGCACATTGTGGTCGTGCGTTACGAAGGTCCCAAAGGAGGCCCAGGAATGCGGGAGATGCTTTCTCCTACCTCGGCGATCGTAGGAATGGGGCTGGATAAGGAGGTGGCCCTGATTACGGATGGAAGGTTCAGCGGGGGCTCGCGGGGTGCAGCCATTGGGCATGTTTCGCCGGAAGCTGCTGAAGGAGGATTGATCGCTCTGGTAAAAAATGGAGATCGGATCTCCATCGACATCCCGAAGAAAAAACTTACTCTCTTGGTAAATGAGGAAGAAATTCGGAAAAGAAGGAAAAAGTGGAGAATGCCAGAGGCAAAGATCAAGTCCGGGTACGCAGCCCGGTATGCTCAAATGGTAACTTCTGCGGGAACGGGAGCGGTATTTAAAGATAAATTTTAAGAAAAGGAAATTTTTTAGGGAGGCAGATAGGCTTTAAGTGTAAAAAATTTCGAAAAAACTAAATTTTTTTCTTGACAAATTTTTTTATTTTTGTTAACTGTAGAAAAACAGATTTGAATATAATTATAGATTTATATTACCAACGTCATTTTCTCATAGAGGCTGACGTTCCCTGGAGCTTAGCGGTGAGGACTTCAGATGTTTTAAAAAAACTAAATATTCCGCGGCATAAGCTTTATTATCTGGAACAAAAAGGATACATCAAGCCCAAACGGATTCCTATGGGAGAACTGGAAGCGAGGGAATATAGCGAAGAAGATTTTAGAATGCTGGAATTGATCTGGAAGTATTTACAAAGCGGCTTCAAACACAAGATTGCCTACCAAAAAGCCATGGAAGAGCTGCAAAGTCCAAAACTTCTTGACCTGGAGAGGAAATCATGAGCGTCTCTGGCAGTATCGAGCTCCCGAGGGAGCCATTCGGATCCATCAGTAAGGAAGAAGCCGGACCTCCCGTGGAGGAGGAACACCAACCCAATCCTTGGAAAGACGCCACCCAGGAGGAATGGGATGATTGGCGATGGCAGTTGAAGCATCGCATTACCAGAGCTGAGCCGCTCAAGCTCATCTTGAATTTAAGCCAGGAAGAAATCGAGGCCATCGAAGCTTCCAAGGGCAGAATGGCCACGGCCATCACACCCTATTTTGCCAAGCTGATGGACCGTAATGATTCCAATTGCCCCATCCGCCGACAGGCCATCCCCACCATGCAAGAGTTTCATCTCTCCCCCCATGACCTTTTCGACCCCTGCGCGGAGGATGAAAATTCCCCGGTCCAGGGACTCGTTCACCGGTATCCAGACCGTGTACTTCTTCTCGTAACGGATAAATGCGCAGTCTACTGTCGGTACTGCACGCGCAGACGACTGGTCGGCTCAAGCGAGAAATGTATCACCGAGGGAGAACTGGATGAGGCAGTGGCCTACATCCAGGCTACTAAGAAGATTCGCGACGTCTTGATCTCAGGAGGCGATCCCCTGCTTCTGGAAGATGACCATCTGGAAGGAATTGTTGCCAAAGTGAAAAGGGTTCCCCATGTGGAGATTATCCGCATCGGAACGCGGGTCCCGGTAACGCTTCCCCAGCGGATTACCCTATCGCTGACCGCCATGTTGAAGAAATACCATCCCCTCTGGATCAGCATCCATTTCAGCCATCCCAAGGAAATCACCAAAGAGGTGCGCCGGGCCTGCGCCATGCTGGCTGAGGCTGGAATTCCTCTGGGAAGCCAGACCGTGCTGCTGAGAGGAATCAATGATCGGCCCACGGTCATGAAACGTCTGATGCATGAGTTGCTGAAGATCCGCGTCCGTCCTTATTATATCTACCAATGCGATCTGGCCATGGGCACGGAACATTTCCGCACTCCTGTTGCCGTGGGCATCAATATCATCGAAAAACTCCGTGGCCATACGACGGGTTATGCGGTTCCCAGCTTTGTCATCGACGCGCCTGGAGGTGGAGGAAAAATTCCCGTGGGGCCGACCTACGTGATCTCCCAGGATAAAGGAAAGATGGTGTTACGGAACTATCAGGGGAAAGTTTTTGAATACCAGGAACCCCCAAGTCAGGGTCCATGATCTTTTTTTCGTCCCCCGCCCTTCCCCTCCCACAGAAACTTCCATAAATTTCCCCGCCCCTTCCTGTGGGGGGGGATAGGGCATCCCCAACCGTTCAGCTCAGGTTTCTGGAAGGAAGGCCCTTTCTTATAGAGAGGGCTTTTTACTTCTTTGGTTTTTCCTTCAGAGCAAGCTGGAGGACTTCGTCCATCCGCTGGACGAAGTGGAACTTCATATCCTTTTTCACCAGCTCAGGAACCTCTTCCAGATCCTTTGCGTTTCTTTTGGGCAAAATCACCGTGGTGATGCCGGCGCGCTTGGCCGTCAGGACTTTTTCTTTGACTCCCCCCACAGGCAGCACGAGACCCCGGAGAGTGATCTCTCCGGTCATGGCTACGTCGCCGCGCACCGGCTTTCCGGTTAGCAGAGAGGCCAGGGCTGTGAACATCGTCACGCCCGCAGATGGGCCGTCCTTGGGACTGGCGCCTGCGGGGACGTGGATGTGGATGTCGCTGTGGTCGAAGAAGTCCTCGGGAATCTTCAAAGCCTTAGCTCTGCTGCGCACGTAGCTCAGGGCGGCTTGGGCAGATTCTTTCATCACGTCTCCCAGTTGACCTGTGAGAGAGAAGCCTTTGCGGCCCCTCATCCGTGTGGCCTCAACAAAGAGGATTTCTCCGCCCGTCTCGGTCCAAGCCAGGCCTGTGGCCACCCCTGGCTCGGAGGTGCGTTCAGCCACTTCAGAGAAAAATTTTACCGGATCGAGGTAGGAGGGCACATCCTCGGCTTGGAGGAGGGTGAAATCTTCTCAACCTTCAGCCACCCGGCTGGCCACTCCCCGGCAGATATTGGCGGTCTCCCGCTCCAGGTTGCGCACCCCGGCTTCTCGGGTGTAATCGAGAATGATTCGGCGAAGTGCCCCTTCCTCGAATTTTAAATTCTTATCCGAAAGGCCATGCACCTGGATCTGCTTGGGCACCAAATAATTTTGGGCAATCCTTAGCTTCTCCTCTTCGGTGTATCCAGGCAGGTCCAGAACCTCCATTCGATCCCTTAGCGCCGGGGGAATAGGGTCCAAGATGTTGGCTGTGGTGATGAACATCACCTTGCTGAGGTCAAAGGGTACTTCGAGGTAATGATCGGAGAAAGCGTAATTTTGCTCCGGGTCCAAAACTTCCAGCAGGGCCGCGGAGGGGTCACCGCGAAAATCCATCCCCAGCTTGTCAATCTCGTCCAGCATGAAAACCGGGTTGTTCAAACCAGCCTTGCGCATCCCCTGGATGATTCGGCCGGGCAGAGCACCGACGTACGTGCGGCGATGGCCACGGATCTCTGCCTCATCGCGCACTCCGCCCAGGGAGGTGCGGATGAACTTCCGCCCTAACGCCCGGGCGATGGACTTACCCATCGATGTCTTCCCCGTGCCCGGAGGTCCGACGAAGCAGAGGATGGGCCCTTTCATGTCCACCTTGAGTTTGCGCACCGAGAGGTATTCCAAGATGCGCTTTTTTACTTTCTCCAGGTCGTAATGGTCTTCATCCAGGACTTTCTGCGCCTGGGATATGTTTAAGTTGTCTTCCGTAGAGGCGGCCCAAGGAAGTTCGATCAGCCAATCCAGGTAAGTCCGGGAAACGGTGTACTCTGCTGCTGCCGGGGGCATCTTAGCCAAACGGTCCAGCTCTCTCTCCCCCTCCTTCATGACTTCAGGTGGAAGTTTGGCGTTAATCATGCGCTGGCGCAGCTCCTCAATCTCCACGGTTCGTTCATCCTTCTCGCCCAGTTCTTTCCGAATGGCTTTGAGTTGCTCGCGCAGGAAGTACTCTCGCTGAGACTTGTCAATTCCCTCCCGCACCTGGCTCTGGATCTTGGAGCCCAGCTCCAGGACGTTGAGTTCTTTCGTAAGGAAAAGGTTAGCTTTTTCCAGGCGATCCTTGACATTAAGCGTTTCCAGGATGGTCTGTTTATCTTCCAAGGGAAAATTCAGAGCAGAAGTAATAAGATCGGCTAAGGCACCGGGTTCTTCGATGTTCATGGCCATGATGGCCAGCTCAGCCGGAAGGTTGGGGGCCAGCTCCACGACCTTTCGGAAGGTACCCTTAATCCCTACCATCATCGCTTCGGTCTCCGTGGTTTTCTCTCCCTGATCCATTAGAGGAACGACCTTGGCTCGCAGGAAAGGCGCCCGCTGGGTGAACTCGGTCAAGCGAATACGCCAGGTTCCTTGGATGAGCAAGCGCAGGCTGCCATCGGGCATTTTGACCATCTTCAGGATGTAAGCGCCGCTCCCCACTTCAAACAAATCCTCGGGCTTAACTTCTTCGGCATTTCTATTCTTCATGGCCACGACGCCGATCATTTTATTAGCCAGTAGGGCTGCATCGATAAGCTTAATCAGGCGTTCCTGGCTGACCATAAGGGGCAAGATCATCTTGGGGTAGAGCACAGCTTCACGAATGGGCAGGATCGGCAGATCCTCAGGAAGATCCATTCCTTTTTTCTTTCCCTCTTTTTCTCCCACCTCGGGGATATCCGTTTCCTCTATCATCATCTCTACTTCATCAGCAGCTATGGGCAGATCGCCTTTCATCGGATGCTCACCTCCACGATCTTCGCGATGGGCTCCTTCAACTTGGGCACGGTAATTATGAGGAAGCCCTGACGATAGGTGGCCTTGATTTCCTCAACTTTGAGGGGGAAGGGAATGCGCAGAGTGCGTTCGAAATCTCCATAATCAATCTCCATCTGATGAAGCCGGGTCTTGGGGGAAGAGGAGGACTCTGTCCTCATTCCCGTGATGGAGAGGGTGTCCTTTTCGAAGACCACGTGAATATCTTCGGTCTTCATGCCGGCGATCTCCATGATTACCACGAGGTCGTCTTCCGTCTCATAAATGTCCATCGGAGGATGAAAGGATCGCTCAGATTGGTATCCCAGAGGTTTGAAATCCCTGAAGAATTCGCCCATGAGGCGATGGACCTGATTCTTCATCTGGTCGAAATCATTTCTCGGCATGCTGTCCTCCCCATAGCAAAACTAATCTCTAAAAACTCTACCAAAAAACCATCTGGAGTCAATAGGGATTCCTGACTTGCTCACCGCAAGGGAGGGGACCTTGACTAAAGTTCGGATGATTATCTGCCGATAAAAAAAGTTTAGAATGGGTAGATGTGTTCATCTTACCGCCAAAGGAAAATGAAGAAATTTCCCTGACATGCCACCCACTTCTCTCTGACGAAGAGAAAGAGTCAATAAGCGATGTTTAGAAGACTTTTGCGACAGAATCCCCCTGAAAATATCCATGAAAAAAGCGGCGCGGAAAGGAAATCGTTAAGGGATGCCGGGAATCTAGCTTTCTTGCAGATCAGCTCAGGCCTCGTTGAACACAAAGAGTTGCCCTCGATTCTGAATGTTATTGTCCAGAAGTCCTTAAACTGCCTGAAGGCACACCGCTCCACAATCTTTCTCATGGAGGGGAAGAGTGGGATTCTGAAGACCCAATCTACTCATGTCTCGGATCCCCGGGATGTACAGGTGGGCATGTTTGAGGAAAAAGAGGTGGCGCGGAAAGTCATTAAGCAAGAAAAGCCCTTCTTGCTACGAGAACCCAAAGATTTTTCTGAATTTTTCAAATACGAAGAACGAGAACGGAAGCTCACTTCGCTCATGGGTGTTCCTCTTCTCTCGCAAAGGAAGACAATCGGAGCTCTGAGCATGGTTATGATCAACGGGGATCGCCATTTCAATGAGGAGGATCTGAAACTCCTTTCCATCTTTGGGAATCATGCTTCTATTGCTATAGAAATGGCCTATCTGTCAGATGAATTGGAAAAGGCCATCAGTTCCCACAAGGCTTATGAGGGATATCTGGAAAACATCATGGGTCAATTGCAGCGCCTTTCTGAAGAAGAACGCCAGCGCATTGGAGAACATATCGAAAAGTTAAATCCAGACTCAATATCAGACGAAAATGTGCCGTCCGAGCCCCAGCACGACCAATGATAGGGAGGAGTGAGGGACCTAACCCTAATGGGAGAATTGGGCGGTATTTTGGGGCAAGACGAAAAGGGAGATGGAATGCTCCGGGTTGAATTTGCCGACTCCTCCTTGGGTTTGGCTGATGATTTGACCGATGCGGGGCTATTCATCCGAACGCCTAACCCGCTGGAGCTGGGAGAGCAGTTCCTTCTGAAACTCCACATGCCTGATAGTGGGGGGCCTATCGAGGTGGCTTGCAAGGTGATCTGGACGAACAAATATGGAAAAGAAAGTAGAGATTTGCACCGGGGAATGGGGGTAAAATTCTTAAATCCTCAGCCGGAAATCCAGAGGCGGATTGAAGATAGCATCAGATCGCGCCAGCTCCAAAACGTCGGAGATATCGGGGCTGGAAGGCAGGATTTAGATCAAAAAACCGGGAGAGAAAAATTTCCGGGAACGGTATAAAACGGTCCAATAAGACGAATTTCCTAAAAGATTCCCTCTTTCACCACGTCCCTTTCCTTCATCTTTTCCAGACCTGAACCTGAGACGCCTGGAGGTCATCCCTGCTCGCGATACGACCTTTCCGATGAAAAAGCGTGTCCGGGCAGTAGCATAAGTATTTATGGCTGGAGCCAAGGCCCGTCCGGGGTAATCCATTTAATGTTGGACTTATTCTTAAAAGGCTATTATAATAGCCATAAAAATTTTTTCGGAGGAAGCCATGCGGGTGGCCAATACGGTCGAGCTGAAAAACAAAACCAATAAGATCCTTAAAGAAGTAATGAAGGGGAATCCGGTCATTATCACCTACCGAGGAAAACCTGCTGCCTCTCTGACTGCGCTCACTGAACAGGACTTGGAGGATTTTGTCCTGGAACACAGTCCTAAAATTCGCAAGATGATCGCCGAGGCAGAAAAGGACATTCAACAAGGGAAAGTGGTTAGCCTCGAAGAATACTTAGCGAAATTGAATGGATAGATTCCGGGTTGTATTGACTGACCATGCCATTGCGGATCTTAAGGAGATCCCTAAGGGCCTTCAAGGTCAGATCCATGGGGATCTTAAGAATCTGCAATCTGCCGCTCTCCCTTCTGGGCCTCAAATCAAACGCCTGAAAGGATTTCGTCCCCCGGTCTATCGACTCCGTTCTGGAGATTACAGAGTTCTATACCAGATTCAAGGAGATGTCGTAAACGTCCTGCGGGTTATCGATAGAAAATTATTGGAGCGCGTGATTAAGAGGTTGAACCTATAGAAATATCAAGCAGACTAAACCCACCATTCCTTTTTTTGGTAGGCGGTGAGGGAGTTGAACCCCCGACCTCCGGTATGTGAGCGCATCATTGTGATGATACCAATGGGTAGTTTTTACTTAGGTTTTAAAGCCTTGTGTCCTTTGGATGGGAGATTAGACCCTCGCCAGCGTCGTCAAAGGCAGTTCTAATATGACACTTTTATGACACCGCTCACCGAGTTGAAGCCGCCGCATAGTCCCGCCCCTACAAGCCATGCCTTATGGCCCTGTCTTTTCCTTTCCCAATGCGCGGGAGCTATACATACTAATTTTTTTGTAGCCTCTTAATCTCATTTTTAATTTCATCAATAACTTCTGTATTACTTATTTTTTTCTTATCAACATCCTTTACAGAATAAATAATAAAAACTTCACCACCAAATTTATTTTTGAATTTAAGATGAGTGTCTTTTTGCATATCTTTCCATTTATAATCCTAAAAGGAGCGCTCAAAGGTAATAGGCTTAATCTGGAGTCCAATATGTTTATCTTTCACTCCTATAAAGAAATCTACATTGTAAAGTCTATCCCATTCATCTGGTGCCGGTTTTATAGGAACTAAAAGAATTTTTTGGAGTTGACCGTATATGGTTTGTATTTCGGTTTGATAACCTTCATAAGTTCTATTGATCACAACTTCTTTCATGTAATTTACACAATCTTGTTCCGAAACTTCCGCAACTTCATACTGGATAACTTCGGTAATTTTTATATAGAGTTTTTTGCCAAGCTCTTCCAAATATTCCTTAGGATGAACATTCTCATAATAATATTTCTCCCAATCTTCCACCTTCTTCGGAGCACATTTTCGAATCAATTCTGAAACTGGGCCAACAGAATTCTTCTTATTTAGCCCCCACCTGTTCATCCCTTGGTTCAATATCCATTCTTTTGGCATAAATCTCACACTACCCTTGTGATTTCAAGTTGATTGTAGCTAGGATCACTATAAGCAAACTTAACCAGGCGTATTTTACGCCCTGTGGTGTTGAAATTTTTAACAAAGTTAACGCAATCGTTATCAAAGCCCTTGGCTATGATGATACCCTCGACTGTTTTATAATCTCCCGCTGCAATATTCTCGATGACCCAATCAGTATAACCTATGAGTTGATTAATATCCTCCGGGAAAATGGAATTTTCTTTTTTTACCTCTATTACTTTATATTTCCTAATGCCCGTGCTCATTTCTTGAAAACCAAAAATATCCATAAACTTCAGGTATCCCGCTGGCATGTTATTACCGAAAGAAGTAAAGGGGCCCAATGCGGCATCCAATATCTGGTTTCTGCCAATATTTTCAAGTATCCATCCCTCAATTATTTTCTCGTCGATTACAATATTAGGATTTAAAATAAATTCTATTGGAATGAAACTTCCCAAATTAGCTGGGTTCAGATTCTGTCTGTTAGCATTATCCGAATTCTCTCTTTCGAGAATCTTCACCAATTCCCAAGCCTCGTCTTCCATTAATGGACGTATTGTGCGCGAAGCATCTGTATACAACCACCTCTCTGGAATTGACCATATTCTTTTTTTCAGTTTTAATTCAAAAACCTCATTGGAATCGAATCCCTCCTCGAAACATAAGTTTCCTCCTTTTCTATCACAAAAGTGAGTTATAGCAATACGGCGATAATACCCTATACTTGGTATTGAAGTAATATTAGCCTTCCACCCACTTCCTGGGTAATTTGGGTCTGGATGATAATGTACGTTTTTACTCAAAAATACACTCGTTATCGTAGGATCTTCGCAGAACTCGCTTGCAGCTTTGAACCCGCCATAAATTTTCTGACCCGCATGGACAAATACTATGTCATCTGCGCGGACTGTTTTCATATCAGCATACATGCTATAAGTTGTTTTGCATGTCCTGGAAAGCTGTTCTGGATTAGTGCCCTTGATAACAATACCAACACCAAGGTATGCTCCCGGAAGAAATGAATTAAAAAATTCGCCCTCATCACAATTGATTATATGCCCATTCATGTTTTTGCCTGGTTTGCGTATTCAATAAATTTTGATTTGTATTTGTAAGCACTTGAAGTATCTGCATCAACCAAATTATTTTTAATCAGGTGAGCATTCAAAAAGGTCTTGTTCCACAAATAGAGATAGCAAAGCAAATTATTATTCTCATCATGTTTTAAAGTGTCAAACCTGATAAATACTTTTTGTCCGCGTGTTTTCTCATGTAAGAATTGAATGGCTTCTCTATTTTTTTCTGGTATTTCTTTTATTCCTAGCAATTTGATTTTTAAGCCGGTGTTTAATATCAGCACCTCAGGGCTGATGACCTCCTTCACAGAATAATAGGTTTGCTTCTCCGATTTAGATTTATCGATTTTGGATCCAAACCTTAATTGCCTTGGGTCAACCTTTTTGTCAAATTTTGTAGAGTCTTTAAAAATGTAGGGTAATTTCTTGATTTCTTCTTTATAATTTATTTTGGCCTCTTTCTGCTTACGAATTTCGAAGGTTGCGTCTTGGAAGAAAGATTCCTGCTTTAAATTTAGTTTTTCCTTAATGATTGGAAGGAAATCTTCGTTTATTTCGTAGCCAATTGAATTCCTATTTAAATTCTTGGCTGCCAGCGAAGTAGTGCCGCTTCCAAGAAATGGATCCAAGACAATATCATCGATGAAACTGAACATTTTAATAAGTCGTTTTGGTAATTCTTCTGGAAACATTGCCAAATGTTGGTCCTGTTTTTCTCCAGGAAAATTCCAGTGGCCGAGAAAATATTGACTCCATTCTTCTTGACTTAATTTTGATTGCTCTTTAATGTCCTTGGTTACTTTCGGGGGATCTCCATATTTTTTCAGTATTAAAATAAACTCGTAGTCCAACTTAATGATTCCATTTCTTGGATAGGGAAAAGAGCCCATTACTGTCGCCCCCCCAGTCGTATGGCAAGTAGTAACTTTCTGCCAGATAATAGCTCCCATATAGTCGAAGCCTGCATTCTCGCAAAATTTTATTATTTCTGTTCGTATAGGAATGACTTTATATCGACCATAATACACGGAGCGGGCAAACTGGTCTCCTATATTAATGCACAAACGGCATCCTCTATGTAAAACTCTATGGCATTCTTTCCAAACTAAATTTAAATTATTGATATATTCTTCATAGCTGTCATTAAATCCGATCTGTTTCCCATTTCCATAATCTTTTAATTGCCAATATGGTGGCGAAGTAATAACAAGGTGAACAGATTCATCCAGGACTTCTTGCATCCACCTTGAATCACCAATTATTATTTTATGAATGGTTTTCATGTCTTTCCCTTTGCTTTTTTATCATTCCTTTTCTTACCGGTAAGTCCAAGGCTCCTTGTGGGCATTTTACCGAAACAAGAACCGGGTTTCAATAGAAATCCGTCGTCGCGTAATCAGCATCAATTGATGCTATTTATTGGGGCGCACACCGTTCCTCTCACCGCATCCTCCCGTAACTGCTAAGCAAAAAATTTTTCTGTTCCCCTCTGAATTTTTCCTTGTCAAGCTCCCGATGATTCCCGTAGGCTTATATTCAAAATAAGGTGAGGATGATTTTATGCAGCAATTGCAAAACCTTAGATTACAGATCAAATTAAAGCGCGCCGAAGGCTGGCTTGTTCCAGCGCACCATGGCCGCCCTGCTCGGCGACAGCCAACCACATATCGGAAAAGGGGACGCCCATGCAGAACGTGCATTGTGAAGCTCATACGGAGTCTCCCAAGCTTCCAACCTCGTCCCCTCCGAAACCAACTGCTTCATACAGGAACCTGACAGCCTAAGATACCGGGCAACTTCTGCCCCTGAATACCCCAAAATCTTAACCGCCATCTGAGAAATATTCCCTAAATATTTTTCAAGCACGCTCGGAATGAACGTGCCCCTTTCTTACGGTCATCGTTGAACTCTTATACGGCAAGCAGAGCCCGAAGGTCACAGCCCCGCCTTGCGCAGCCGTTCGATGAAGCTGGGCTTGCGCGCCTGGGCCGCACGGAGCGCGTTAAGTCTGGATCCGAACTCATTCATCTTGCCCTTGCGGGACGCGAGGCGGGAAGGCAAACGGAGCTTGAAAACATGCGTTCCCCAGTTGGCAAGGTAGAAGAATGCGTCAAAGTATTTCTCCATCCACGCGTCTTCGTCGCCCTTGAATCTGCCCCAGGAATAGTCGTTAACGAAGCTCGTCGGCGTGATGCGGGCGCGCGTCGAGTATGAGCGCAACTCCTGCATTTCTTTCTCAGTCAGCGGCCTGTCGATCGCCTGGAAGTCGTAGTACTGGTACTCGCTCATCGATTCTCCTCTGGGTTCCCCGTCATCAGGGCATGCCAGGTCTCTTTACTCTCAGCCCGCTTCTTTTCCCGTCTGGCCAGTTTCTTGCGACGCTCCATTTCGGCCTTCTCCTAGATGGACATCACGACCGCAGGACAGTCTCTTCCGAACCGCTTGCGATACAATTGCCCAATGAACTGCGGGAGCGGCATTTTCCATGGCTCCTGATCCTGGTGGGCGAGCTTTCCGAGTCTCTTCGGGTTAAGACCAAGCTCACGGGCCATCTGCATTTGGGCGTGAGACAAATGGAACTTCTTCCGTGCATCCACCGAGATCTGCAAATGATCCGGAACACGTTTTCTGGGCATCGGTTATCTCCCCTGAGCCCATCGACGCAAGGCCTCGATCCACTCTGCGCCTCTCGGCTGAGGCTCCGGCAGCGGCAAGTCCAGAACCGGCACCCTCTGCCGTCTGCGGCCGAGACGGCAGACCGCCACGATCTCATCGGCGTCGTTCATTTCGATTCGCTCCACGGTTACTTCCATGGCGAGCAGTGTCGTCGTGAATGGCACTGCCAGGCTTTCTTCCAGCATAGTGAAAATGCCGGTGATTTCCTCAGACTCGTTGTAGCAGTCCACTGTTGCCTCGTCGATCAGCTTGTCGAGGTAGGCCGAGTTGGTTCGATTAGCCCGCTTTTTGCGCCCACTTTGTTTCGCGCTCTTCTGGGTGTTTGCCATTTTGACCTTATCCGTCCGAGGCATCAAGCGCCTGTAGCACCTCCCGCCGCTCATTGCGCGTCATCCCTCCCCGGAACACGGCGTGGTACCTTTTCTGAACTTCCGCGAATGCTCACCGAAGTATTTGAGACGTTTACGCCGCCCGGGGAGCGGGATGAGCGACCTGATAAGAACTTCCTTTGAGAAGAAATACTATAAGGAGCCCCTCTTGTATGTCAATAGATTCCTACATTCTTCAATCTGAGAATTTTCTTCTAACATTCAAAAAAACCAAATCTCCCCTCCCCTGGCGGGAGCGGAGAAATGCGAGGGGGGAAAATCCGTTTGGTCACCCCCACCTTTACCCTGTGGAGTAGCGGAAATTACTCCACAGGGCAAGCCCTCCCCCATCAAAGGGGGCGGGGCTAAAGAGGGAAAATTTCAATTATTTTTGGCTAGAATTTGACCGCAAAATATAGTGGGCCCCGATACTGCTTTTCGCAGAATCCGGTACCGTTTCGGTTGTTTATGGCAGCCCTTAAATTGGAATCGCCTCCAGTAAGAAAGAGTAGATTTATCAAATTCGATCTGGACTCAGCGGATGATCTTGCCAGACCAAAGATCTTCCATAAAAATTCTCCAGGGAAGGATCTCAATCTTGCCTTCAAACAGCCGAGGCTTAGAGTCGCATGTAACCAAAATCCTGCGGCGGGTTTTGTATTCATCGCCGAAGGCGATAAGGCCTCTGAGATGATGAGGCTGAGCAAAGCTTGTTCCCTTAACTTCCAGAGCTACTTCATGATCTCCGAGGATAAAATCCACCTCCAGCTGGGAAGCGGTCCGCCAGTAGGAAATCGGGAAATGCCATCCCGAGTAACTTGCGTTGGCGGTTAGTTCCATGAAAAGAAAATGCTCAAACGCTCTGCCGAAAAGCTCAGACCCCTGTTCCACCCGGCCGCGCCGCGTTAGGAACCCCACGACCCCGACGTCAAAGAAATAGAAGCGAGGAGCGAGAATCACACGGCGTTTAGGCCTTTTTTGAAATGATGATACAAATCTCCCTATCAAAGTGTCTTCCAAAATCTGGTAGTAAGATTTCACCGTTGGAGCACTGACGCCACATTCCCGCGCAATGTTACTGAACTGGACAATCTCGCCATTTGCTGAGGCGGCGATTTCCAGGAAGCGGCTGAAGCCGGGAATATTCCGGGTAACAGCTTCCGCGGTGATTTCTTCTTTCAGATAATCCCCCACATACGATTCGAGTCGTTTGCGCGCGATTTCGCTTCCATAGTGGGACGGCAAAAGTCCGTCATTCAAGGCTTTTTCGAAAGAAAAATCGGGGATCTCCGGAAAAACCAAAGGAAAGAGTTCATAACGGACCGCCCGTCCCCCGAGCAGATTCCCGCGTCCTCGTTTCAATTTTCGGGCGCTTGACCCGCAAAGGATAAACCTAAGACCCTTATTCTCTATCAGCCAATGAATTTCGTCCAAAAGATCCGGAACCTTTTGAACTTCGTCCACAATGATGGGTTGATTCTTAGGCTCCCTTCGACCTATTAAGGCCAAACACTCTTCGCGAATTAATGATGGACGATGCATCAGGCGTCGATATTCTTCAGAGAGGAGCAGATCATAGCGCTTGCAGGTGGGAAACCTTTCCCGAAGCAAAGTACTTTTACCGGTTTGGCGAGGCCCCCATAAAAAACAGCTCGTTCTGAACGGAAGGGAAAAATCTATTATTCTCTTATACATGATAAAATAAATATCAATTTTTTTTTATCATGTCAAGAAAAAATTTAAAAATGAGGTTATTGCTAACCCCTTAGACCTTCTGGCAGGCGGTGAGGGAATTGAACCCCGATTTCTGGTATCTGTGAGACGGATTTGAATTTTCTGCGCAGGGGATCGCGGCTGATAGAGAAGATGCTTCGCCATCTCCATCCAGACAGGCGCCTTCCAATGGAAGGAGGGATGTCTTGGGAAAGGAGCAGAAATCCTACGGTTCAAGCCCCATGCATGCCACCTTTAGGGAAGGCAGGATTGGATCAAGAAGTCGCCGGCCATAATCTGCAGCATTCAATCCTTACTTTCGATCATCTTTAGCAGTTGTTTTTGGGGACGATTGGGGGTAAATAATAGTTAAAGGAATCGGTCGGAATAGGATCGGGGGAAAGGATAAAAAGGGAGAAAAGATGAAATTCATCCGGCAAAAATTGTGGATCACCCTCCTCATGGTGAATGTGGCGAGCATTTTGGGAGGCTCCGGCTCCCCCCAAACCAGAATTCCGGACGTCCATTATGAACCCACCCCCCAACTCATCGTCGAAGAATTGCTTAAGATGGCGGAGGTGAACCGGAACGATATCGTTTATGACCTCGGGTGCGGAGATGGGCGCTTCGTGATCACTGCGGCGAAAAAATATGGCGCCCGGGGCATGGGCATCGACATCGACCCGAAACGAATCAAAGAGAGCATTCATAAGGCCCGGATTGCAGGGGTCATGGACAGGGTCAAATTTATCGAAGGGGATCTCTTCGAAACGGATATTCGGGAGGCCACCCTGGTCGCTCTCTACCTGCTTCCGGAGCTGAATATGCAGCTTCGTCCGAAACTCCTGAAGGAACTGAAGCCGGGCACGCGAGTCATATCCCATGAATTCGATATGTACGATTGGCAGCCGGACAAAATGGGTAGGCTGGGCCGCAACAAATACTATTTCTGGGTGGTACCAACCGATGTAGCCGGTAAGTGGTGCTGGAGCTTATCCTCCGCCAAGGGGGAAGAACAATTCACCCTGACCCTTGCTCAGAAATTCCAGGAGATCGACGGTAAGATAAAAACCCCGGTACAAACCGTATCCGCATTGGAAGCCTATTTGATCGGAAGCCAAATCGGCTTTCTATTAAGATACAGACCCCCGGGGCTAGTGGTGGAGATGCGGTACCGGGGCCAGGTGAACGGCAACACCATCAACGGTACCGTGGAGGTAAATGCCGGGCCTTTCGCGGGCAAACATAAATGGACCGCAAAACGATAGCCAGTGAATTCGCCTATAATGCACCCCTTAACTACTGAATTTTCTTGAAAAGCATTTTTCTCTTGACAGGGGGATTATAGGATGTCCCCACTTTCCTGCGCACCGTTTTGTGGTTCGCCATGCCCACATCTTTTTTTGATATATTCACCCTTAACTCCTAATTAAAAAAAATTGCTTTTTCCCTGCCCGATTTGCTCCTTGTCAAGTTCCCGATGATTCCCGTAGGCCTATATCCAAAAGATAAGCTGGGGATGATTTTATGCGGCATTATCAAGACCTTGGAATGTAGTTACGGCTTAAACGGGTCGAGGAGAGCGGTCTGCACCAGAAAACACTGGGCATCCTACTCGGCGGTGCCACCCAGGCACTGATTAGCTGGTGGGAATCCGGCCGGTATATGCCTGGGGAACGTTACCTGCGGAAGGTGAACCAGTTCCTGGCGCTTGACCCGCTGGCGAACGCGTTTATGTAGCAATGGCTGGATTGCGACCGCCGCGCAAGACGGCTAAAAATTGACAGGTCCTCCGAATTCCATTAAGATAGTTATGGATTTATTTCAAATAACCTCATTTAGGACCCACCTTACAATACAAAGGGGGAATGAGAATGAGTAGAACGATTAGAGCCAGGTTTTCCAAGGGGGTCATCGAGCCTTTAGAGAAGATTGATATTGGTGAAGGGAAAGAAATTACTGTTACGATTATGGAAGTCCCCCTCAAGGCTAGAGATAATGCTTTTGAAAAATCTGCCGGCAGCTGGAAAGGAACCATCGATACTGAGAAATTAATTGAAGATATTTATGCCGACCGTTTGGTGCAGACAAGGAAGGAACCCAAGTTATAACCCTTTCTTATCTGGTTGATATGGACTGGATTATCCACTATTTGAATGGAAACAGGAAAGTTGTTGAAAAGCTCAGATCTCTAAAGGGAGAGGGCTTGAGTATCAGCATCATCTCCCTGGCAGAGCTTTATGAAGGGATTTATTATTCAACAAACCCAGAACTTCCAATTCTCACCAATAACCGGCGCCATTATGAAATGGTTGAAGGTTTAAAAATTCTCTCCTTTTCTTAGATAAGAGCAAAGCCAAATAATTTGGGGGTCTAATTTGAAAAATGGGTTACACCTTTATGATGTAATCCCTTAAAATTCTTGGTAGGCGATGAGGGAATTGAACCCCCGACCTCCGATATGTGAGCGCGGCAATACCAAACCGCCAGGGGCGGCGCCGCATTAGGAGGCCCACCCCGCACACGCCAGCTGCTGAACCCGCCGCATATCCCGCCCGCAAAAACAAAACCCAGGATTTAAAGGCCCGCGCTTCTATTGGATATAATCCTGGCTGACGACTTCACCTACAACTGTTCACTTGGATATTATTTACGAAGTTGATGATTACTGATTGAAAGAGTGGATAACGTCCTCGGTACAAACGAAGTCCGCCGCAGGCGGATTTGGGCCTTGGCCGTTTGTGCCGCTGATATCTGCTGTTGCAGGCTCACAATAAATAAACACCCTTTTTTATTCTTTATTTTCTCTTTCTATCAGTGCATTATCGATCCACCATCGACCACGAGCGTCTGTCCGGTAATAAAGTCGCTTTCTTCCGAAGCAAAGAACACAATGGCTCCGAGTAAATCAGAGGGTTGCTCCCTGCGCTTAAAGCATTGCGTGGCCACTATTAAATTAGGTAATTCTCCGAATTCTCCGGCGTCGACCGCCTCTATAATAGTTTCGCTATAAGTAAACCCTGGAGCTATACAATTCACATTGATGCCATAGTCCCCGAGCTCTCTGGCCATCGCCCTAGTAATGCCTATAACCGCTGCCTTTGAGACAACGTAGTGGAGAACCAGGGGCGCTCCGGCAAAAAAGACGGTTGAAGATATGTTGATGATTTTACCCTTACCCTGCCTCTTCATCTGCGGCATGACCGCCTTTATACAGAGCCACACACCCTTCACATTTACCCGCATCACGCTGTCCCACTCCTCAACGGTAATCTGATCAGAGGGCTGCATGACTGGCGTTTTGGTTGGACTTTTGAGCATAATAGCAGCATTGTTGATCAGGATGTCAATTTTACCGAACGTTTTGATAGTTTTCTCTGCCATCTCTAGGGTACTTTTTTCGCTTGAGACATCGGTGTAGACAGCGATAGCCGTCCCACCTCTTCCCTCGATTTCCTTAACTGTAACCTCGGGATCTCGAATAGCAGCAACCACAATCTTTGCCCCTTCATCTGCTAAACGTAAAGCATAAGCCTTGCCCAGACCTCGGGCACTACCAGTAACAATTGCTACCTTGTCTTTCAATCTCATTGTGTCCTCCTTGGTTTAGAGCCATCCTTTTTCTTTCCAGTGATTATAAGCGAGGGGCATACGTTGCGGATACATCAAAATGAATTTACGAAATAGTTTTAAAGGGCCAGTCTTCCGAAAAAAGGTTTGCAGGGGATATTTTTTCTTTGTCCTGATGGCAGTTACTAAGTTCTTCCCCAATTTATTTGCTCTGGTAAGAACCTGACCCTCTTTTAAAATATCACCCTTTTCCCAGGACCTTGCAGTAATGGAACCAACCTTATTAGCTCCCATTGCCCAGGCCGTATCATTAAGGTATTTTGTTACCTTATTCATTCCATAAAAGCCACCCACAGATACGCTTACCACACATTTACCTTGAAGAGATTGTTTAAATACATGAAGAAGCAAGCGATCAATGAGCACCTTCATATTGCCTGAAATGGTTTGAGCCTGGGTAGAACTTGCCAAGACTATTCCGTCTGCCCGCAACAATTTCTCTTTCAGCAGCTCGACGTCATCGCTGATAGCGCATACCCCTGTTTCTAAACAGTGGTGGCAGCCACGGCAATAATTCAGATTTAGGTCAGATAGACAAACCAGTTCTGTCTTGGCTCCCATCTCTTTAGCTCCATTTAACAAATGTGACTCTTCTCCCAAAAGTGATCATGAGTTTAAAGCTCCAAAAGGGCTTTGTTCTTGAGGGGGTGACAGATCGATTTTGAGGTATCCATAGGGGGGTAGAGAGCGGAGAGGTTTTAGCCGACACATCCAACGCTGTCGGCGACCCGAAGGGGAAAACCTCAAAGCTCTCGTAGCCCCCTGTGGATACCTCCACATCAGTTCA
>JACRCA010000125.1 GCA_016234425.1 Deltaproteobacteria bacterium
CTTCGGGACTTTGTAAGCGGCCAATTTCTCTTTGCAAAAGGCGATGATCTGTTCTGCCGTTGCAGTTTCCCCTTTTTTCAACACAATATAGGCTTTGACCGTCTCTCCTCTATATGGATCTGGAATGCCCACGGAGACCGCTTCCTCAATCTTGGGGTGTTGGAAGAGAACTTCATCGATCTCCCGAGGGTAGATGTTAAACCCTCCGGCGATGATCATATCCTTTTTGCGGTCCACGATGAAGAGGTAGTCATCCTCATCCTGGACCGCAATGTCGCCAGTATAGAGCCAACCATTTTTGAGCTGGCCGGCTGTTTCTTGAGGATTGTTGCAATATCCCTGCATGATGACGGGCCCTTTCATGATGATCTCCCCCGGCTCTCCCCGGCGTACATCATGGAGTCCTTCCTGCAGGTCCACAATTCGCACATCATTACCGATAAAAGGAATTCCGATACTGCCCACTTTCTTCAGGCCCAGCACAGGGTTCGAAATGCCCAGGGAGGTGGACTCAGTCAGACCATATCCTTCACTGAAGAAAATGCCCATGTCCTTGACCTGTTCAATCATCTCTACTGGCATGGGTGCCGCCCCGGAATTCAACAGGCCCAGCTTTCGGGACAAATCAAGTTCCCCGGCCTTGGGGTGGTTGATGATGGCCTTGATCATGGTGGGGACAGAGGGGAAAAAACTGATTTCCTTGAAGTTGGCCAGAATACCCATGAATTCATCCAGCTGGAAGCGCGGAACCATGATTTGGGTGGCACAGCTGAAAAGGGCCCAGCTCATCACCACGATGTTTCCGTAAATATGGAAGTAAGGAATCACCGCCATTACGATTCGTCTTTCCGGCGGGGTGTATTGGATGGTGGCACTGCCCCAAAGAGCGCACTGCAGGGTCGCGGCGATAATATTCGCATGGGTAATAATCGCCCCTTTGGGAATCCCGGTTGTACCGCCGGTGAACTGGATTAAGGCTGGATCTTGCGGGTTTATCTGGACGCGGGGAAGCTTGGTAACCGAGCAGCCCTCTATGAGGGATGAGAAATGATGCCAGCCTTCCTCCAGCTCGAGGCTTTTCGCAGTGGACTGGCCCAGCCCTTTTATGTAATCGGTCACTTTCGTCACCACCACCCGCGGGATCTTCACCGCCTTATAAAGGGTTCGCACCGCGGGCAAGACCATATCGAAGGTGATTAGAGTCGTCAGGCCTGTATTCTCAACGATCTGCTTTAGCTCCTCGGCCGTGTACATAGGATTGAGGTTGACGGCGATGGCCCCGAGCGAAAGAACGCCATAATAAGAGATCATGTACTGAGGACAATTCGGCAGATGGATACCTACCCGGTCTCCCTTCTGAACTCCCAGGGCCCCCCAGAGCATTCGCCAAGCGCAGGACCTGTCCGCGTACCTGCCAAAAGGTCATCTCCGTCCCGTAGAAATTTAGAGCTGCTTTATCGGGGTAAGAATTGGCTGGAATCCCGAGAAGCTCATGCACAGGTAAGCGAGGATAACGAACAGTGATGGGCACGTTATAATCATAATGACGATGCCAGGGCTTCAGTTCCATGTTTCATACCTCCTGGACTACTTTCAGCTATCAGCGGTCAGCTTTCAGCTGTAAAAAATAAGCTCAAAGACTAATTTCCCATTTATCCATGAAAAAATTTGATAATGAGTATTACTAAACGCTATGCATAGAAGTCAAGAAAAATATTGCAGGTATCAATTTCCCCTTGACAAGCTGCTCTTCATTGGATATTAGTGGTTCGCAGCCTCTGAAGTTTAAGAAAAGCGGCAGGATATCCCGTGAAAATACGAGATCTGGTTCAGCGCACCCGGATATCAAGAGAAACCGTTCATTATTACATCCGCGAAGGAATCCTTCCCAAGCCCCGCAAGCGAGGAAGGAACATAGCCGACTATGACGAAAGCTATGTGGAGCGCATCCGCTTGATCAAAGAACTCCAGGATCACTACTTCCTTCCTCTGGCAGTAATCAAGAATATTCTAAAAAACCAGAAAAAATCTCCTGAGGCGCAATCCTTACTCCGTCTTCGAAGAGAGTATTTCAGGCCTGTGGATCAGCTTCTTCCTAATGAGATCGGCGGAGAAGAGGCTTTCCGGGAGGCAACAGGTTTGGGGCGAAAATGGCTGGTCAAAATGGAAGAATGGGGGATTATAACGCCGGAAGTTCGAGATGGACAGAAGCTATATTCCCAGGACGACATCACCATTGGCAAACTAATTGCGGAAATGGACAACATCGGCATGGGAGAAAAAGATGGGTTCGATCCCGAAGCCCTGAAACACTATCGAGATTTATTCCGGGAAATCGTAGTGATGTCCCACAAGTATTACATGGAGGCCACCTTAGGAAAACTCCCCTCCGATGAGTTCTCCAAGAGAATCATCCAGGGGAGAGAGATCATGAGCGTCTTCTTCTATCATCTCTACCGCAAACTCTCCCGGGACGAATGCCGGCGGATCCTTGCTCTGATGGAAGTGGAGGCCAAATGTTTCGCATAAGGGGAAATCGCCTGGGGCAATCATGGCGATTGAGCATGGGGAAAACGACTTATGAATCATTTCCTCGATCAAGAAAATGACAGGTCTGGGTGGCCGCCGCAACGGGCCCTGGGTAACCTTATGAGATTCCTCATGGCCAGAACCGACCCTCCATAATAAGATTGGGGCATGAGTGAGGCCCCTTCTAAAAAAGGAATCTGAATTGGCTTTATATTCTAAGAATTCATTTCCATGATTGGTGAACCCGATTTGTCATGAGTCTTTTTGGCGGGAGGTAAACTGAAACTTGAAAGGAGGAAGGAAAGATGAGGACAAAAGAGCAGTACATTGAAGGTTTGCGCAAAAAGCGGCGCAATATCTACGTCGATGGACGGAAGATCGACCGCGATGATGAAATGCAGATGGCGACCATCAACACCATCGGGTTGACTTTTGACTACGCCGCCAAGCCCGAGTACCAGGATTTGTGCACGGCGACCTCCCATCTGACCGGGGAGAGGATCAATCGCTTCTGCCACATCCACCACAGCAAGGAAGACCTGCACAAGAAGCAGGATATGACCCGCCTGCTCTGCCAGGTGGCCGGGGGCTGTATTCAGCGGTGCATGGGAGCCGATGGCGCCAATGCCCTCTACGCCGTTACGTACGAGGCGGACAAGCAAAACAACGGGGCAACCCAATACCATAAGAATTTCAAAAAATGGGTGGAGCGGTTTCAACGAGAAGACCTGGTAGGCTGCTGCGCCCAGACCGATGTGAAGGGCGACCGGATGAAGCGGCCGGGCCAGCAAAAGGACCCGGATATGTACGTCCATGTTGTGGAGAAAAGAAGCGATGGGATCGTGGTCCGCGGCTCCAAGGTGCACAATTCCGAAGCTTCCGTAGCGGATGAAATTCTGGTGGTGCCCACCCGCGCCCTTCAGCCCGAAGAGAAGGAATGGGCGGTGGCTTTTGCCATTCCCGGAGACTGGGAAGGCGTCAAGCAGGTGGTGACGATTCACAACCTGAGGGACCGCCAGTACTTCAAGAGAGGCTTCGCCCCGGGGGCAACGGATTCCTACACGATTTTTGACAACGCCTTCATCCCCTGGGAAAGGGTGTTCCTATGTGGCGAGGCGGTCCACGGGGGCGTTTTGGCCCTTCTCTTTGCTCTCTTCCACCGGCACAGCTACTCGGGCTGCAAGCCAGCCCTGGGAGACTTGATGCTGGGCACAGTGGCCTTAGCTGCCGATTACAACGGCATCGGCAAGGCCCATCACGTGAGAGACAAGCTGGCCGAGATCATTCGCGTATCCGAGCTGGGGTATGCGGCCGGCTTCACCGCCTCGGAACTCGGGAAGCCCGAAGTGTATATCCCCGGCTTGGGTTTCAAGCCTTATGGCCCGGGAAGCTATATTCCCCATTCCATTTACTGCAACGTGGGGCGCAACCTGACGGGTGAGGCAGTTTTCCGCGAGGCCGAGATTCTCTGTGATGTATCCGGAGGAATTCCGGCCACCTTCCCGTACGAAGGTGACTTTATGAACCCGGAGACAAAAGATCTTCTATACAAGTACATCACGCGCAACCCCAACGTCCACCCGGAGGATGCCGCCCAGCTCTGGCGGTATGTGGGCGACCTGCTCTGTTCTGCGACCGGTGGGATTCACAACTTCGGAGCCTATCACGGCGGTGGCTCGCCGATCATGGAGGCTATAGCCATCACTTCCCAATACGACATCGAAACCCGGAAAAAGCTGGTCAAGCTGCTGGCGGGCATAAAAGATAGGCCCGTAAATCCAGAAGACCCGGGGCAGAAAAAATAAAAACGAGGGCTTGCTCGATGGAGTAGGCATCAATACTCCGAAAATTCCCGTCGCCCCCTCTCGCAAAAGGAGGCTGTGTCATAATTTGTCATGCCCGCGGAGGGGGGCACCCAGTAAGGTAACTTCTTCATATCAAGATTGCACTGGATTCCCGCTCCCCGCTCCCTGTTTTCACAGGGATAAATTTCGCGGGGACAAGCTTTGGAGGGACAAGCTTCGCGGGAATGATGGCTCCTTTTTTTTATTACGACACACTCTCAAAGGGGGGAGGGAGTGGAAAGAGGAGGTTAAACGATGAGAGACGTTGTGATTGCCGGGTATTTAAGAACAGCTCAGTCTCGATCTCGTCCGAATGAGCCTGGGCGAGATTGGTTTCACAAGTTGAGATCCGATGAACTTCTGGCCAAACTGCTCCCCGAGCTAATCAAAAGGGTAGGGATTAAGGCAGAGGAGATCGATGATTTTATCGTGGGGTCTGCGTTGGGGGTCAGCGAGCAGTGGAGCTATGGGGGGCGTTTCCCCATTTTCCTGGCCAACCTGCCCCAGACGATTCCAGCCAAATTCGTGGACCAGCAGTGCGGGTCTTCCATGGCTGCCCTTCATATCGGGTTCATGGAAATTGCATCTCGGTTCGCAGATATCGTGATGGTTGGGGGGATGGAGCATATGACCCGGGTTCCCATGGGCGCCCTGGCTGCGGAAAAAGGTCCGGTCTCCCTGAACCTGCGTCTTTTCACCGAGCCGATCTACAAGCACTGGGATATGATGACCACCATGAACATGGGGTTCACGGCGGAAAAGCTCTTTGCCCAGAGCGGGTTTAGCAAGGAGGATATGGATCGTTGGGGAGCTCGGGCGCATCAACTGGCAGCCAAGGCTCAGAAGGAAGGGTTTTTCAAGGAGGAAAGTCTGCCCATCGAGGCGGAACAAGCAGATGGGACCAAGATGATCATAGATCGGGATCAGGCCGTTCGGGAAGATGCAACGCTCGAGGGCATGAAAGACCTCAAGCCAGCCTTTAAACCTGATGGGGTCATAACGGCCGGAAATTCCTCTCCCCTGAATGCAGCGGCTACCTCC
>JACRCA010000126.1 GCA_016234425.1 Deltaproteobacteria bacterium
AGGAGATAACAGAGTTTCTCCGGGTGAAGGTCCGACTCCCATTCCCGAATCTGGTCCTCTTTGTACTCTCTTCCCCAATTCATAACGTCCTGGAAATCGAAAAAGGGGGCCAACCGCCTCCCTTGCCGGCTGAAGAGGATCACTTTCTCCGGGAGCACGGAACGTATCTGGGAAAAGAAGCCCAAATAGTCCTTGCCCCGGAACTCATCCATGGTGATCAAGGCTACGGGATCCGACTGCTTGAGGATGAATTCCATTTCCCCAGGGGTGAGGGTATTGTTGATGGGAACGATCACGCCTCCCACCAACAGGATGGCATACTTGGCCACGATCCATTCTGGAAACACCCCCATAAGAGTGGCCACATGGTCTCCCGGCTGGAGACCTATTTTCTTTAAACCTTGGGCCAAGGCGCAGCCTCGGTCATAGAGCTCTCGGTAAGTCATCCGTCCCCGGGTGTGAACGACCGCCACCCGGTCTCCACAGCGTTCAGCTGTTTCCCGAAGAACTTGAGGAATCGTTTTCTGAGCCCAATCATTCATGGCCAACTCCATTACTCCACCCTTAATTGGGAAAGGCGAACTATTCACCCCCTCCCAAACCTCCCCCTCGAGGGGGAGGGAAAGGGTGGGCAAATTTTCAAATGTTTCAGAGGCTGAGAAACTTCGTTCTATGGACGTCGGGGCAGACGGGTTAATTAGGCACGAATTCATGCCAACAGGTAGCGTTTCTTGATCTCTTCGTTCTCCAGAAGGTCCTTGGTGGGCCCTTCATGGCGGATCGCGCCATGGTCGATGATATACGCCCGCTCCGAAACCCAACTGGTGAAGGCTACATTCTGCTCGGAGAGAAGAACGGCCACGCCTTCTTCGGTTAGCTTCATAACTTGTTCGCCCAGGTGGCGAACCAAAAGGGGAGCCAGCCCTTGGGTGGGTTCATCCATGAGCAGCAAGAGAGGGTTGCCCATCAGGGCCCGTCCGATGGCCAACATCTGCTGCTCTCCACCGCTCAAGTGGGCCCCAGTGCGCTTTTCCAAATTCTTAAGGGCAGGAAACAATTCATAGACTCTAGATATGGTCCAGCCGCCGCCCCGATCCCGGCGATTCCTGGCGGCGATCTGCAGGTTGTCGCGAACTGTCAGATCCGGGAAGATCCTCTTGTTATCTGGTATGAAGCCAATTCCCAGACGGGCGATCGAATAGGGCGGATAAGTACTGATCTCTTGCCCCTGAAATTTTATACTTCCGGACTGAGGAGGAGTGGTGCCCATGATGGACCGTAAGGTAGTTGTCTTTCCCGCCCCGTTCCGGCCCAATAATGCCACCAACTCGCACTCTTTTACCTTAAGCGAAAGGCCGAATAAAACGTGACTCGTCCCATAATAGGTATGGATATCCGTCACTTCCAGAATCATACGTTTTCTCCAAGGTAAGCTTTCTGTACCTTCTCATCCCGCCGGACGACCTCCGGCTCCCCATTTGCGATCAGAAATCCCTGATGCATGACCAGAATCCTCCGGGCAATCCCGAAGACGACAGGCATCTTGTGTTCTACGAAAAGAATGGTCAAACCCTGTTCCTGATTGATGCGGCGAATGAGATCTACCGTGAGGGCGGTCTCTTCTGCAGACTGTCCCGATGTGGGCTCGTCCAATAAAAGGAACCTGGGTCTACCCGCCAGGGCGATGGCGAACTCCAGCCTCTTCTTGTCCGCCTGGGATAGAGCCCCTGCCGGCAAATTGGACATTTCCGCAAGGCCGATTAAGGAAAGAATCTCCCGAGCTTCTTCTTTGAAAACCCGGGGAGCCAGAGAGAAGAGATTTACCCCCTTTCCCCGAGATACAAAGAGAGCTACCTGGACGTTCTGGAATACGGTTAGACGGGGGAAAATCTTGGTAATCTGGAAGGCCAGGCCAATTCCCCGGCGGGAGATTTGGTGGGGAGGCATTCGGTTGATAACTTCCCCCCGGAAAACGACCTTTCCCCGATCTGGCCATAAAAACCCGGTGATCATGTTGAAGACCGTAGTCTTGCCTGCTCCATTAGGTCCAATCAGGGCAACCAGGTCTCCTTCTTGGATCCCGAAACTCACCTCATTCACGGCCCTGAGGGCCCCAAAGTCTTTTACCAAGCCTTCAACTTCCAGGATCATAAGTTTTCCCCAAGGCACGATTCCTTTTTCCTTAATGGCTTCTATTTCCCACCTTTTAAAACGCGGAACCTGTATTTTTATTCCTTCCCCCCGCTTGCCATCGCTGCTCCAGAAAACCGCAAACCCCACCGGGAAGAAATCGAACCACCACTAGGAGTACTATGCCCATGATTAAGGCCCAGTAGATAGTCTTTTTACCGACCACGAACTGCAGGAAGGTGAAGATGGCCGACCCGACGACGGGGCCGAAGAAAGTGAATTGGCCTCCCAGCAAAGTCATAACCACGGGCTCTGCCGACTTCGTCCATTCCAGCTCCGTGGGGGCGACCGCCCAGTTGAAAGTAACGAAGAGGCCTCCGGCAAAGCCCGCAAAAATTCCGGCCACCACGAATCCCATCCACTGGTATCTCTTCACGTTAATCCCGATGGACTCGCTCTTCTGCCGGTTGTCTCGCAGGCAACATAAGGTGTAGCCGAAGGGGGAATGAACGATGCGCCATAGCAGAGCCGCACCGATGGTCACCATGATCAGGGTGAAATAATAGTAACTGATGTGAGTTCCGATGATCGGTGGGGGGAAAACCGATTGAATGCCGTCATCTCCGGAGGTCAGGCTGTACCATTTGGAGACGACGACGAATAGAAGCTGGCCAAAGGCTAAGGTGAGAATCGCAAAGAACCATTCACTCACCCGGGCGCAAAAGTAGCCAATGATCAGCGCCATAAGGCCCGTGATGATTAAGCTCAGGGGCAGGCAGAGGAAATAGTGGATCCCCGCCTTTTTCATCAACAGGGCCACGCTATATGCCCCCACTCCGAAGAAAGCGGCATGGCCGAAGGAGAGGAGCCCCATGGAACCATAGAGGAGGTTGAAGCTTAAGGCAAAAAGAGCGCCGATCAGGAAGAGATCCATCAGTTGCAGGTAATAAACCGGCAGGAGGTGGGGCAGGATCAAAGCAGCAGCCAGAATTCCCGCAAAGATCCCTTTTTTGGACATTCTTCCTCCTTAAACCGATATTTTCCTTCGGAAGCTGGCCCTTATTTCTCCACCTTCCCCATGAGACCCTGGGGCCGTACGATCAGAACCCCCACCATTACCAGGAACATGAAAGCCAAGGCCATTTGGGGGATAATTAGGATGCCGAAGGCGTAAACTTCACCAATGATCAAAGAAGCCAACAGGGCCCCCAAGAAGCTTTCCATTCCCCCCACGATGACCACGGCAAAAACCGCCACGATGATCTCCACATCCATGCCAGTTCCGATGTTTCCGATGGGAGCAGCCAGACGACCGGCAGCGCCGGCGACGAAGGCTCCGATGCCGAAAACAGCCGCGAAGAGCCAGGGGAGGCGGATTCCGATCATGCTCACCATCTCTCGGTCAAAGACCGCAGCCCGGATGATCTTCCCGATCCTGGTCTTGGCAAGAAGAAGCCATAGACCCAGGGCCACTCCCAGTCCAGCGGCGATTATAAAAAGGTTGTAGGTGGGAAGCATGATTTCGCCGAATTTCCAGCTTCCCTCCAACCCAGGGGGTCGGGGAACAGAATAGTATTGCCCTCCCCAGAGCATCTTGACTAAGTCCCCAATAATGAGGACAAACCCATAAGTAAAGAGGATCTGATCTCCATGTTCCCGGCGGTAGAGAGGGCGGAGAAAGTACTCAATGATGATGCCAGCCAAGGCCACGGCCAGGCCAGCCAGAATGGTGCTGAGCCAGAAAGCGTATCCCAGGCTCTTCAAGGCGTCCCAGATGAAGTAGCCGAAGAAGGCTCCCAGCATGTAGAGCGACCCATGGGCAAAGTTGATCACCTTCATGACGCCAAAGATCAGGGCCAACCCGAGGGCAACCAAGAAGAGAACCATCCCGTAGGTCGCTCCGCTCATGAACTGGTTGAATATTGCTTCCAGAGACATGGATGGGTTCCTTTTCTTCTTCTTCTATTTGGCCGCTTCTCGCAGTTTCTTGACTTCTTCTACAGGAAGAAATATCGGCTCCGTGTCGATAATTTCTACGGGCTTCATCGCCAGGAAAGGATATTCGGGGATGAAGGTAAACAAGCCGAAATAGACTGGCGAGTTGGACAGGTTGTCAAAATGCCGGAATTTAATCGTTCCGTGGAGAAGAGGGACCGTCTCGCCCTTCATGGCTTTCACCCAAGCCTCCGCATCTACCTTACCCGCTTTCTCGATCCCGTGCTTCACGGTGAGAACGCCATCGTATCCTAGAATCACCCACCCTTCGGGCCATCTTCCTGTCTTGGCCTTCCAAGCATCGATGAAGGGTTTAATCTTCGGGCTCTGGATCGCGTAGAAAGGGGCGCGGTCCCACCCATAAGTTCCTGGTACTCCTTCTTTTCCCAGGGCCATGATCGACCCCAATTCACCAGTTCCGACGAACTTCATCTTTTCGAAAAGGCCATAAGGCTTGGCCTGCTTGACAAAGGCAATGGAATCCCCACCCCAAAGAGCCGACCAAAGTAAATCAGGCTTCTTGGCGATGATGGCGGTTATATAAGTGGTGTAATCCTTCTCTCCCAGCTTGGGCCAGAATTCACTCAGAACCTGTACTTCAGGCCGAAGTTTCTTAAATGGCTCCATGAAGCCTTCGTACTCCATGCGACCCCACTCATAATCCGGGGAGATGGTGCAGATGGTCTTGACTCCTTTAATCTTGGCAGTTCCTATGGCCTGTCCCCCGGCTTCCGTGCGGGTACTCAACGACATTTGCCAAAAATAATCATGCCCCCGATCTTCATTCAGCCGGCGCGATCCCCCGATGGTGTCGATCAGGGGTACTTTGTACATCTTGCACAAATCCGAGATGGCCAGCCGGACAGCGCTGCTTACCGGCCCAAACATGAAATTCACCTTCTGATCCAGAATAAGCTCTCTGGCGGCCGCGATCCCCAAATCGGTTTTAAGGGCGCTATCCCGGACCAGGATCTCGATTTTCCTGCCCAGTAAGCCCCCGGCCTTGTTGATTTCATCAGCGGCCATTTGCGCCCCGTCAACGTTGGGCTTGGCCAGGGTATAGGCCATTCCAGTAAGGTCGGTGATCATCCCAATTTTTATGGGAGGTGCTCCAAGGGCTGGAGAAAAGCAAAAAAGAGAAACAATTCCCAAGACCATCCCCAGCATCAAGACTTTGAGTGATCTCCTTCGGTTCATGATATCCTCCTTAAAAATTTTTTTCGTGGCCGTGGTTCGAAGGCCACCTGGAAATTTTGACAAGATATTCCTCCGCCCCCTTGATCCTCTGGTATTAAAAAAAATAAGCCGGAAAAACAAAGGAAAAGGCATACCACGGAAGGCCCCCAGAATGTATTTCAGCATATCTTCTCTCCCGATGGGGAGTAAATTTATCGTCTCCAGGAGGACCTATCCTCCCCGAGAAATATTCATTCTCTAATAGATTTTGCTTGGGCCAAAAAAATCTTTATGGCAAAAGAGTCTAATCGACCAAAATTCATTTTGGGGGGAAGAGGACATTCCGCAACCATTACCCCGGTTAAGTTAAAATGTCGAGTTTGGATCGCCGGGAGGGTTTTAAAAAATTCTCCTCTTTTAATCTGGAAGTTAACCCATTCAAAAAGGGAAAAATGAGTGCCCACCGAATGCCATTCTTTGCGCAAGAATGGAATGCTGTAATTCTAAAAAATCCATCAAATTTGTCAAGCCTAAATTTAGTGGAGTTTCCTGAGTTTTTATCCGAAATCAAAGGAGAGCTGGAAGTCGTCAAGATTTTTAGGTTCGATCCCTCGCAAAGCTGTCTTATCTGGGAAAAGTAGATTATAGATTCCATCCGCAATGGCGTAATTAAAAAAACTCGGAACCCCAAAAAATCTCTTCAACACTAAAAAGATCCTCTCGACCAGCATCTTCAATTTAATGCTCTGGCCGAGATAAACCGAGGCAAAATAAGATACGGCCAAGACAAGCACCACGAGGTTGCGAATGCTAATATAGCTTTGAACCCGCAGATCCTCCAAATTATAACACTGCTTGATGTACCGATAAGACTCATCACACCGCCAGCGGGCC
>JACRCA010000001.1 GCA_016234425.1 Deltaproteobacteria bacterium
CCCGGAGCGACGTCTTTCAACTAACGGGTGAGCGGAGGGGTTGTGGATAACTTCCCGCCCCTCCCATTAGAATCAACCTTTTGGGTTGCGGCTATGCCGCGCTGTGTTCTCTGTGGTTTAAAAAAATCGCTCAATTTAGGTGTAAAATAAAAAAATTCGCTTCTTGACAAGGTGAATCATGAAAAGGTATCTAATCGTTTTTTTATTTCTCTGGGCCATTCCAGCAGCGGGTGCCGAGGTCAAATTTGATCAAAGCTACACCCAGCAGATGTTCCGCGATTTCAGCGAGGAGGTCGGAGCCGCGATCCACTACCGACCCATTGGACCGGCCGTCGCGCTCGGGGTGAAGGGTTTTGATTTAGGGGTGGAGATAATGGCCACGGATATAAATGAGAATAAAAACTACTGGAAAAAAGGGGTAGAGAATCAATCCCCTCCATCTTATCTTCTGAACTCCAGGATCCATTTCCTGAAGGGTCTGCCATTTGGTTTTGACGTGGGGGTTGCTTTGGGAAAAGTCCTGGACCCTGATATCCCGTATGTTGGGGGTGAGGCAAGGTATGAAATTTTGCAGGATAAAGGCCTCAGGCCAGGTTTATCGATTAGGGGCTATTATTCCCAGACCCTCAATGTCGATCAGCTTGACCTAAAGGCCTATGGAGTGGACCTTTCGGTCAGTAAAGGGTTGGGTGTGGGGATTAAAATCATTCCTTATGCCGGCATAGGCCAATATTGGGTTTCAAGCAAGCCCCAAAATCTCACGTCTGGCCTCCGTCTGGATAAAGAAGAATTTTCCACACCCTATGGATTTCTCGGGGCCAGGTTGCAGATGGTATTGCTTTCGGTCACAGCCCAGGTGGATTATGGCGTAGTTCCATCTTTTAATCTACAATTTGGCTTTATTTTTTGATAGGCGAGATACCTTTTCTTTTGGAGAAAAAAGGACCAAAATCAGCGACTCAAGGCTCAAGGAGAAAATTTTCCTTGGATTATAAGGATCGCTTGATTCTCAACGAAATCCAGAGAAACTTTCCTGTAGCCCATCGTCCGTTCCTGGCACTGGCTCGGAAATTAAAGCTCAGCGAGAAAGAAATCATGGAACGAGTGCAGAGGCTGAAGGACATGGGGATCATTCGCCGGATTGGGGCCAGCTTTAGCGCCCGGGCTGTGGGATTCACCTCCACCCTCTGCGCGGCCAAAGTCCCGGAAGAAAAGATCGAGGAGTTTGTAGCTGTGGTCAATACCTATCCGGAGGTGACCCATAATTACGAAAGGGAAGGGGATTACAATATCTGGTTCACTCTGATTGCCCCCTCAAAGAGGAAGATCGGTCAGATTCTGGGGGAAATCTCCCATAAAACTGGCATCCAGGAAATCCTCAACCTTCCTGCTTTAAAGACCTTCAAGATCGCCGTGGATTTTGATTTTGAATAAGACAGGCCATAGGCTATGGGTAATGGGCCATAGGCCTTCTTTTATCTTTTCCTATAGCCTATAGCCTCTTGCCTATTGCCTATCCCTCGTTCATTGTGGCATACTTTCTTTATGGCTGAGAAGAAGCGACGTCTATACCTGATCGATGGCAGCTCTTATATCTTCCGGGCTTTTTTTGCCATCCAGCACCTCTCCAACTCCAAGGGTTTTCCCACGAACGCCATTTTTGGCTTCACCAATATGCTCCTCAAAGTCCTGCGGGAGGAGACGCCGGAATACCTGGCCGTTGTCTTTGACGCCCCTGGCCCTACCTTCCGTCATGAAGTCTTTAATGCATACAAAGCCAATCGCCCCTCCATGCCAGAGAACCTTCGACCGCAGATTCCCTACATCAAGGAGATTGTTTCCGCTCTGAATATTCCCGTCTTGGAAGAAGAGGGTTACGAGGCCGATGACCTGATCGGCGCTCTGACTGAAAAGCTGGAGAGCGAGGGGATCGAAACAGTGATCGTCTCCGGAGACAAGGACTTGATGCAGCTCATCGCCCCTCGGGTAATCATGTACGACCCCATGAAAGACAAAACCTATAAGATCCCCGAGGTAGTAGAGCGTTTTGGCGTACCCCCGGACAAAGTTATTGAGGTTATGGGACTTTGCGGGGACACCTCTGATAACATCCCTGGTGTTCCAGGCATAGGGGAGAAAACGGCTGCCAAGCTCATCCAGGAATTCGGCTCCATCGAAGAACTTCTGAATAATGTGGACAAGGTCAAGAACGCCAAATTGCGCGCCAGCCTAATCCATTATGCCGACCAGGCTCGCCTCAGCCGGGAGCTGGCCGCCCTGGATACTCATGCTCCCGTGCTGGGGGATCTGGAAAAATTGCAGCCCGGGAGTCCGGACCGGGAAAGGCTACTAAAAATTTTCAAAGAGCTGGAATTTTCCAAACTTCTCAAAGAATTTGCCGTTCAGCCAAAGCGATTAGAAGAAGACTACCGTCTGGTTACAGAGAAAAAAGACCTCGATCAACTCATCGAAAACTTAAAAAATGCCGGGGTCTTTTCTCTTGACCTGGAATCCACCTCCATAGAACCGATGAGAGCTGAGATCGTCGGCCTTTCTTTTAGCTTCCAACCCCATCAGGCCTTCTACATCCCTGTCGGACATACATACCCGAAAGCACCCAGACAGCTTAATAAAAAAGATGTTCTCCAAGCTCTGCGGCCCTTGTTAGAAGCCCCCGGATTGAAGAAATACGGCCAGAACATCAAGTATGATTACATTCTGCTGGCAAAATCGGGAGTCCATCTGCGGGGGATTGCTGGGGACACCATGATCGCCTCCTATCTCCTCAATCCTTCAAAGCACAGCCACAGCCTGGAAGAATTGGCTCGGGAGCACCTGGACCACCAGGTGATTACTTACGCCGAGGTTGCTGGAAGTCGTGCCAAGGCCATTTCTTTTGACCAAGTAGAAGTGTCGAAAGCCTGCCGTTACTCCTGCGAGGATGCAGACATAACCCTGCGCCTGGCTAATTTGCTTATGCCCCGAATCGAGGCCGAAGGGTTTTCCGAACTCTTTCACCAGGTAGAACTCCCGCTCTTAGAGGTTCTGGCAGTTATGGAGATGAATGGCGTCCGACTCGACCTTCCTCTCCTTAGCGTTATGTCCAGGGAGTTTGAGAGGCAATTGGAGAAGATCTCCCAAGAAATTTATGACCTGGCCGGGGAGCCCTTCAACATTAATTCGCCCCAGCAATTAGGAAAGGTCCTTTTCGAAAAGCTAAAACTGCCCGGAGGAAAGCGTACCAAGACAGGTTACTCAACGGACGTGGAGGTTCTCAATGAACTTTCCAAAGAATACCCTCTTCCAGCCAAGGTTTTGGACTATCGGAGTCTTTCCAAGCTTAAGTCCACGTACGTGGATGCCTTGCCTGAGCTCGTCAATCCAGCCACGGGACGAGTCCATACCTCCTTCAATCAAACCGTAACCGCTACGGGACGGCTCTCCAGCAGCGAACCCAACCTCCAGAATATTCCCATCCGCTCCCCAGAGGGGCGGCGGATTCGGGAAGCTTTTCTGCCCGATGAAGGGTCTTTGATTCTATCGGCAGATTATTCCCA
>JACRCA010000123.1 GCA_016234425.1 Deltaproteobacteria bacterium
GGACGATGAATTTGGGGAACCCAAGCCGACAGGCGATCCAGCCCACTCTCATGGGGTCTCCGCCGGAGATTTGCGCTCCGGCATAGGCTGCCAAAGCCACAGGGGGGGTGATGGCCGAAAGGATGCAAGAGCAAAAGACGAACATATGGGCCGCCAGAGGAAGGATACCGAAACTGATAAGAGCGGGAGCTCCTATCAGAGCAGCTAAAATATAAGCTGCGGTGGTAGGCATGCCCATCCCCAGCACAATACAAGCACCCATCACTAAAACTAGAGTTGTAGTGAAATATCCTCCAGAAAGCAAAAGGAGGATGCTTACAAACCTTATGCCCAGGCCGGTGACATCCAAGACCCCAACCACAATCCCGGCGCTGGCGCAGGCAATTCCTACCATAATGGCATTGATCGCTCCAGATTCTAAAGATTTCCAGAGACCAGCGAATCCAATTCGGCTTTCTTTCCTCACCATGGCAACAGCGATTAGAGCTAAGGTAGCTAGGAAAACGGCCCTGAAGGGCGTATAAGCAGCTATCAAAAGATAAATCAGGACCCCCAAGGGAAACAAAAAGTGAACCCCTCGGGCCAAGACCCGCTTCAAAATTGGGACTTCTTCCTCGGGCAAACCCTTAAGTCCTTTCTTCACAGCCTCTACATGCACCCCTGTATAAACGGAAACATAGTATAGTAGGGCTGGAATTATCGAAGCCAAGCAGATCCGCACATAAGGTATCCCCAGGTACTCGGCCATAACGAAAGCAGCGGCGCCCAACACCGGAGGAGTGATCTGCCCCCCGGTAGAAGCAGAAGCCTCTACTGCCCCAGCGAAGTTGGGCGCATACCCGAAGCGCTTCATTAGAGGAATGGTAAAGGTACCCGTCCCGTAGACGTTGGCGGCCGCACTACCTGAGATCGTACCGAACATAGCGCTGGATATCACGGCTACTTTGGCCGGGCCACCAGTCAGTCTTCCTACAAGACCCAGGGCAGTATTTATGAAAAATCGCCCACCACCCGTTTGTTCTAAGAAGGCTCCAAAGAGGATAAACAAGAAAATGAAAGTAGCCGAAACCCCTGCGGGGATGCCGAAGATCCCTTGTGGGGTGAGGAACATATGGTCCACTACAGTTAAGGGAGGAGTGGCCCGGACAGTAAAAGGTTCGGGAAAGTAATTGCCAAAGAGGGCAAAGAGAATGAAAAAGCCCCCGATCGTGGTGAGAGCCCAGCCGGCTACGCGTCGAGCCGCCTCAAGGATGAGCAAGATGGTAATGGTCCCGAAAATAATATCCAGGCTGGTCATTGGCCCATAGTACCACTCACGGCTAATGATCCGGCTATGCTCCAAAAGCATATAAACGTCGATAGCCAAAGCTAGCCCGGCGAGGGTAATATCGATCGGGTAGACAACTTTTGGCGAAAGCTTTTTGGAAGCTGGCATCACCAGAAATGCCAGAGCCAAGAGGGTAAGGATATGGACAGATCGCTGCATCATCGTCTCGAAGACCCCGAAGGCTCCGGCATAGAGGTGGAATATGGAAAGGGCTACGGCAATACACCCAATGATCGCCTTGGCAATGGAATGCTCTTTTAATTCCACGGACCTTCCCTTTCACCGGTAAAACACTCAACCCCTCAGAATAGTTGTTTCACTTTATTTCAAGAGCCCTTTATCCTGGTAGTATATCTCCGCGCCCTTATGTAGGGGGAGGCCTGTGTTCTTGGCCATGTCCGCAGCCTTGAAGGTGCGAAGCCCTTTGTGGAAAGCCTGGAATTTGCCCTCATTCTCCGCCAGGGCCTTTACTAGCGTATAAACCACGTCATCGGGGAGATCAGTACGAACCACAAAAACTCCCGAATCGGCGGGCGCAAGGACGTCTTGATCCATTCCCCTAAAGCTGCCAGCTCTCATCCTCTTTCCTTCCAGAAACCCGAATTTGCCGATCATCGCTTGGTAAAGATCTGCATCCCATTTTAGCCATTTGACGTCGCGCACGGTGGCCAATTCTGTTAGCCAGCCAATTCCCTCAGCCCCCACAGCCAAAATTCCATCGGCATGGCCATCCTTCACCAGGCTGACAGCATCTGCCCAGGCAACGAAATTCATCTTCCCACCCCAGCGGTCAACATCCTCCCATTTCACACCCATCTCGGTAAAGGTCATCCGCCAGATCCATTCGGTGGCATTCCCTCTGGAAAGGGTGCAAAGCCGGGCTTTCATTTTTTTCTTCACAATCTCCCCCACCGAATCAGCAGGGAAATCCTTGCGTACCACAGCAAAATAGTAATTGTCATCCTGAACGCTGACCAACGCCCGCACGTTAGGCAAGGGCTCCGGAAAAGGGCCTTTTTCGTAATGGGCCAGCTTACACATCACTAAAGTGCTGCTGCCGATGTCCAGCTCTCCTTTATTGGTCCGGAAGATATTTCCGATCCAAGCTCCAGGGACAATGCTGATCTTAATTTTGGGGTACATTTCTTCCACTATTTTCGAGAAAGCGGTCACCTGCACATAGCCGATCCCGCCAACCGTTCCCCCTGCAGCTTTCAAAGATGCCGTTACCTTTGTAGGATCGATCTTCTGGGCCTGAACCGCACCGGGAATGATCAAGCATACCCCAATCACTCCAGCCACCAAAATTGAATACAGTACCTTGCGCATAACTCCCTCCTTAATTTTCTTATCAGGATTCACCGTTGGCCAGATTTCTGGTAATTCCCTTTTTAGACCCCCTTTCTTTCCAAAATAGCCCCCTACTAAAGGCATGTTATTTCTACAAAAATTTCCTTGAATAGTCAATATATTTAACCTTCGCGGCCCTCCGTACCACGAATTTCTTTGAGCGATGGTCCCGGGAAGTGAGAAGAAGAACAACGCAAAATATTTGACCTTACCTTTGAGATCTCTGAAAAATGCCCATTTCGTCATTGCGAATCCCGCTTTAGCGGGATGAAGCAATCTCTCTTTCATAGAGAAATCAATGAGATGGCCACGTCGCTTCGCTCCTCGCCATGACCCCAAGTGTACTTTCTCAGAGATCTCTCTTTGCGCACTTGACAGAAGGAAAAGCCTGTGTTACTGAACCACAAAAATCGGCAAAGCATTTCGAATGCTATGAGGATAGAACCCGATGAGTGCAAATGAAAGGGATCAATTTGGAATTGACCCCAAGATCATCAGAACTCAAAGGGAAAAGATTGCACTTACCGAAGAGAACAAAGAAGCATTACTGCGGGATCTTTTTGACCTAATTGCCATCGACACCTCCAATCCCCCTGGAAAAGAACTGCAGGCAGCCGAGTTGGTACGGTCCAAGATGGCTTCCCTCGGTGCCAATTGCATCCTCCAAAAGTTTGCTCCGCAGCGGGCCAATGCAATATGCCATATTCCTTTTTCCCAGCCAGAGGACGGGCCCTGCCTTATCTTCAACAGCCATCTTGATGTAGTACCCTCTGGAGAAGGCGCCTGGACTTATCCTCCCTTTAAACCGACAATTATTGGCGGTCGGGTATACGGGCGCGGAGCCTGTGATGCTAAAGGAAGCTTAGCAGCGATGATGGCCGCCGTGCGGCTGGCTCTCCAGGCCCCTCAAAACTTGCAAGGAGAATTAATCCTGACGGCTGTAGCCGCAGAAGAAACGGGAGGGCTCGGAACTCAATTCTGGTTAAAAAGTCGAAGGGAGGACTTGCGGCCTTCCATGGCCATTGTCGGCGAGCCGAGCGGCCTTAAGCCCGTCATCGCACATAAAGGGGTAAGTCGCCGCAAATTATCGGTGCGCGGTCGAAGCGCACATTCTTCAGATCCCTCTCAAGGCCGGAATGCCATCTATCCTGTCGCTCGCCTGGCAATATTCATCGAAGAATTAAACGAAAAATTGGCTAGGCGAACCCACCCGCTTCTGGGGTTGCCCCTCGTCAGCGCAAATGTCATTCGGGGAGGCGTCAAGGATAATGTTATCCCCGACTATTGCGAACTGCATATGGATCGCCGCCGGATTCCTGGGGAGACCAGGGATCAATTCGATCGGGAACTCAACGAATGGGTAGAGAATATGGTGGCCATGGACCCTTCCTTTCGGTGCCAAATTGAAGTTATAGGGGATGATAAAGAGCCCGTGGTTATCTCACCCGAGGAACCCATCGTTCGAGCAGCCGTCGAGGCTATTCATGAAGTAACCGGCCAGAGGGAAACCCCGCAGGGGTTCGTCGCAGCGACGGACATGAGTTTTCTTGTTCATCAAGGAAATATTCCCAGCATAATTCTGGGTCCAGGGAACCTGGCTCAAACGCATATCGTGGATGAATTTGTAGAGATCTCTCATCTGGAACAGGCCACCCTAATATATGCCTACTTGATCACTCGCCTCCTTGGCCCAAAACGGTTATCTGGATAATTCATCCCTTTTATTGGGTGACTATACATGATATGGTGAGGATCTTCAGAATATTCAATTTTTGGGAGGTATTAAAATTGGCTAAGAATGCAGGAACGAAGGAAGCGATTCAAAAGCTACGGGAGCGTCGTATCCAGGCTTATTCCGCGGCTGGAGAAGAAAAAATCGCCGAGGTTCATCGTAAAGGTTTGCTGACCGCGCGGGAAAGAGTGGAAGCTCTCCTTGACCGGGGGTCGTTCTGCGAACAGTACCTTTTTGCCGAGACGATCTCACGGGACTTCGGCTTGGATAAGAAACGCTACGCTGGCGATGGTGTGGTCGTAGGTTTTGGAAAGATCGATGGGCGGACAGTCTGTGTCACAGCAAATGACAGCCTCATCATGGGAGGATCGGGATCTAGCTCTCACATTCGCAAGCTGGCTCAGACTATCGACCAAGCGGTGAAGATGGGCTGTCCCGTCATCCAATTAAATGATTCCTCCGGGGGAAGGATTCAGGAGGGTACGGACAAGGCTAGCTACGCTGGCTCCGTCTTTTATAGCAACGTCCAAGCTTCCGGAATCATTCCCCAGATCACAGCGATCGTGGGGCGCTGCGCGGGCCCCGCGGTTTCTACGCTACAAGAGTCCGCAACGACGCGGCCAACAAGGCCGGAACACCACCACAAGGAGTACCCCGATGACCGCACACTTCCCTTCCGCAGCTCTCGCCGCGTTCGAGCCGCCGGCGCCGTTTGCGCACCATGCACCCCAACTGGTCGCGCCGGACACGTATGTCATCCGCCAGCTGACCGGCGAAGGCACGCCCGCGCCGATGAACGTCTACGTCAATTCGCTGGTGATCAATGGCCGCGAGCCGGTCATCGTCGATACCGGCACCGTCTCCAACCGCGAGGGCTGGATGCGCGACGTCTTCTCCATCGTGGACCCGAAGGACGTTCGCTGGATCTACCTGTCCCATGACGACCCGGACCATACGGGCAACCTCCGCCAGGCGCTTGCCGCGTGCCCGAACGCCACGCTCGTGACGAACTGGTTCACC
>JACRCA010000120.1 GCA_016234425.1 Deltaproteobacteria bacterium
AATGTGGTCTTACCCGCCCCGTTCGGTCCCAGCAGCCCAAAGACGATCCCTTTAGGAACAGCAAGAGAAACGTCTTTCACAGCTACCAGACTTCCGTAAACTTTCGTGACCTGTCTAAGTTCGATTTCGTTTTTCATCGCCATGGTTAAACCCACCCTCTCCCAATTCGCTATGCGCATAGCGCTTTGCGCCCAGCGTATTGGGAGGGGAATAAGCCGGAATGACAAAATTGGACCTGTCCTTAAGGGACGAAAAAGGAGGGCACTGGGGGACATGCCCTATTTAATTAGAATAACAGAAGGAGGTTTTGTAAGCAAGGAGGGGATTATCCTTGAAATTCAATTGCGGATTGCAGATTGCGAAATGCGGAACAAGAAAATCGTAAAAGTTCATTTTGAAACCACCAATCCGCAATCGGAAATTAGGTAAGGGGTTTATTTTCCTTTAAAAGATGGGGCCCGTTTTTCAAAAAAGGCGGCGATTCCTTCCTTGTGGTCTTCGGTCTCTCGCAGCAAGGTCTGCTTTTCCGTCTCCATCTCGATAATCTCCGCCAGACTGCTCTGAAAGCTCAGGTTCAGAATCTTTTTGGCCATCCCGATCGCCCGGGTAGGCCCATTGGCTAAATTGTTTGCCCGTTCCAGGACGGTGGAGGTCAATTTATCAGGAGGGACGACCTGATTGACCAGGCCGAGAGTTTCTGCCTCTTTGGCGGAGATGATTTTGCCGGTATAAATCAATTCTTTTGCTTTGGCCAGCCCCACGATGCGCGGGAGGAGGAAGTGGGCTCCGCCATCTGGGATCAGGCCGATGCGCACAAAGATTTCGGAGAAGGAAGCCTCTTCTGAAGCCACGATGATATCGCAGGCCAGGACCATGTTAAAAGCTACGCCCACGGCAGGGCCATTTACAGCTGCAATCACAGGTTTTTCCAGGTCGGCAATTGCTAAGACAACCTTGAATACGAGAGCAATTCCGTCGCGAAAGACCAGGGCTGGAACATTTTTTTGGATCTCCCGCAAATCCCCTCCAGCGGAAAAAGCCCGACCCGCACCAGTTAAGATGATAGCCCGGACTTCTTCATCGCGGCCACATTCTTCGAGGGCCGAACGGATGTTCTCAGCCATCTGAGTACCCATGGGATTTAGCTTCTCCGGGTCGTTAAAAGTGATGGTGGCGATGGAACCTTCCTTTTTAAATAAAATTTTTCCGTAGCTCATAAAGATCCTCTCTTTCCTTCATCCATGGCCAGCGGTAGGTTTTGGCGATGAATCGGGAAAAATTTTGACTCACATCCGCGTCAAGCCCCATTTACTGGCAGGGAAAGTCTATTATAATTGATTAAAAGATTCAATCTCTTTTGCCTAAAAATCAGCTTTTTACAAAAGGATACCAGATCCAGGGGGCAAGGACGTGTTCCAATGAAGCGGTGGTTTTTCAAAAATCCCCCAAGGCGCCAGCCGGATTGCCCGACAGTCGCCAAAAAGAGGGAGTGGGCCGGCGCCAACGAACAAGCAGAACCGAGCGAATTCGGAGATGAACCAAAAATGTAAAAAACACTAAAGTCTCATGCGGGGATGCAAAGTTAAAGGAATAAATTTCCCTTCAAATGCGCCTGGAGGTTTGGTAAGATCATGTCACCGCCTGAAGATAAAGGGTTCAACCCCGCGTTTCGCGGGGAAGGGTTCGAGGGTTCAAGGGGAGAAAAGCGGAGGAAAGCATGGCGGGTTTGAAACAAATTTACCGGACGGTGATGGATGATCACTTTCCGGAGCGGATGATCATTCAGTTCGGCAATCAAATTCTCATCTACCAGAAAAGGAGCTGGAAGATTCCGGATGAAAAGACCGGGGAGCTGATCGAGAAAGGCCTGAGGTATGGGGAGAATCCCGGGCAGGAGGCTGCTCTCTATGAGCTGATCAACGGCAACCTGGTACTTGGGGAGTGCAAGTTCATTGGTCCAGGAAGTGGCCTGGTGAGCGCCATTTCCGAGGAGGAGATGATCCAATCGGGAAAACACCCGGGAAAGATCAATTTCACAGACGCGGACAATGGCCTGAACATTCTAAAATACCTGATGGATCGACCGGCTGCGGCCATCATGAAGCATAACAACCCGAGCGGCGTGGCTTATGGACAGACGCTCGCCCAAGCCTATGACCGGGCGAACATGGCTGATCGTATTGCGGCCTTCGGGGGCTGCCTGGTGGTCAACCGGGCTATGGATAAAACCACAGCAGAGATGGTCAGTGAAAATTACCTGGAAGTGGTGGTGGCCCCCGATTATGAAGAATCCACGGTGGAAATCCTGAACCGCCGGGCAAACCTGCGCATCATGCGTGTGCCCCGGATCGATCGTCTGGCGGAATACAGAGAGATACGTTTTGTGGATTTCAAATCCCTGATTGACGGAGGGATTATTGTGCAGCAATCCCCCATCAATGCCATCCGGAGTAAGAAGGATTTTCAGAAGGCTACGGCCACCTATAAGGGGAAAACATATACCATCGAAAGGGAGCCAACAGAAAAAGAGTATGCCGATATGATCTTTGGTTGGGCCGTGGAGCAGGGAGTCTCTTCCAATTCCGTCATCTATGTAAAAGATGGCCAGACCATCGGCATCGGAACCGGAGAGCAAGACCGCGTAGGCGTGGCTGAGATCGCAGTCTTTAAAGCCTATACCAAGTATGCTGATGCCCTTTGCTTCCGAGAATACGGGATCCCCTACAAAGACCTGGAAATGGAGATTGCCCGGGGAGAGGGCGATCCGGGAATCAAAGAAGAAATTGACCGGAAGACCAAAGAAGATCACGGGGGGATAAAAAGGTCGGTGATGATCTCAGATGCTTTCTTTCCCTTCCGGGATGGGGTGGACGTGGGAATTAAAGAGGGCGTTACCGCCATCGTTCACCCGGGTGGATCGGACCGCGACTTCGAATCGATTCAGGCCTGCAACGAAGCCCGGCCCCAGGTGACCATGGTCTTCACCGGCCAAAGAGCGTTTAAACATTAAAATTTCGGAATGCGGAGTGCGGAATGGGGAATTACACTTCTAATATTCGCTATGCTCTTCACGCTTTGCGCTAAACGTATCCCTTTTTTCCAGGCTTGGTAGATTTTAGAAAATCCCCGATGTAGTCCTCCAACTTGATCCGGTCCATGATTTCCTGGGGCACTCGGTTGACCGAGGCAAAACGTTCCAGGGAGGGTTTGGCCGTGGCGTCGATCCCCATCTTATCTACCACCCCCAAAGGTTCTGCAGAGGGATCCAGGGAGGAGCCGCGGGCCCGGGGAATGATAAAAATATCCCGCGAGGCCTGGACTCTTGTGGCCATGGCCCAAAACACACGCTGCAGGTCCGCCACATCGATGTCATGATCGACCACAATGGCATGCTTCAGATAAAGGTCGGCGCTGAAGGCGGCCAGCAGGGCTGAGCGGGCCTGCCCTTCATACTTCTTTCTCAGGGAGATAACCAGGGTAAACGGGGCAGCCATCCGCACCGCCTCTACTTCTGGGACCGATCCTTTGATTACTCGAAAATAGTTGGCTTCCATGGGGATGGTCGCCATGGTCAGATGTTCTCTGTGTTGGCCGCCACAGATGTCCTGATAAATGGGATTATATCGATGGGTGATGGCCTTCACCCGAAATATTGGATTCTGGGCTGAATGGATGGCATAGCCGGTAAATTCCCCAAAGGGTCCCTCTTCTTCCCGAACAAAAGGTTCGATTTCACCCTCCAGGATGATCTCCGCCCCGGCCGGGACCATCAGGTCCACTGTTTTGCACCTGACCATTTCCAAAGGGCTTCCCTTAAGCCCTCCGATAATTCCGATTTCATTTTCCTGATAAGGTCCTATGGCCAAGGAACCAATCGCCCAGGCTGGATGATTGCCGATAGAAACGGCAACTTCCAGGGGCTTGCCCCGGTCTTCCATTTTGGAAAAAATGGCGTTGAGGTGCTTTCCCACAGTCATGAAGATCCCCAAGCGGTTCTTTCCTTTGACCATGAGACGGTTATAACTGAGGTTGTAATCCCCTGTATCGGGATCTTTGGCCAAGACAATTCCCGCTGTGATATAAGGGGCCGCGTCTGTGTTGTGGTAAACCATGGCCGGGAGCTTTCCCACATCGACCTGAGCACCTTGAATGACTACCTCTTGTACAGGAGCTTTCGAAACTTCCACAGGGGGTATGGGTTTCTGGTAAGCCTGGGCGACCCTTTGATTCAATTCCTGTTTGGAAACTCCTATCGCCCGAGCCAGGCGACCCCGATCGGCGTAGCAGTTGACGACCACGGGCATCGTGTGCCCTTTTACTTTTTCAAAAAAGAGGAGGGGGATCTGCCTGGCCTTTTCCAGTTTCGTGACTATGGCAGACACTTCGTAACGAGTGTCCACTTCTTTGCTGATGCGAATGAACCCTCCTTCTTTGGTCTCTTCCATCTCCTTTAGAAAACCTCTAAAATCTTCTCCCATTTCTTTGTTTCCTTCTATTTTTTTCTGCGGATGATATCCCGGTCCATCAACTTTCGGATGCTGCCCAAAATCGCCTCGGTGACCTGTTGCAGGGTGTCGTGGGGTTTATCCTTCCAGAGGTTGGGGGGATACATCGATTGTTGGTAAAATGGTGCATAGGCCTCTGTTCTCAAGGTGGCCAGGGGATTCCACTTGGTGAGGCTGCGCTTGTGCCACAGGGCATCGAGGTGGATGGTGGCATCGATCGTGAGTTCTCCGGAGGTTCCGGCCTTCGCGAGAAGTCGGCCTTCATAATCAACAATCATGGACCTTCCAGGTACATGAGCTCTCGGTCTCTCGGGGCTGTTGAGAGTATCGCCAGCGTTGGGGGCTACAACGTAGCAGATGTTTTCGGCGGCCCGCATCCGGTTTTGCATCTCCCACCAGTCGTAGGGTTCCGCACAGGTGACCCCCAGCCAGGAGGTGGGACGAATCAGGACTTCTGCTCCCTTCAAGGCCAGGCAGCGGGTGATCTCCGGGAAGAGTCCATCATAGCAGATGAAGCATCCCAGGCGCCCCAGGGGAGTATCCACCACGGGAAAAGGAGAGTCCTTGCCGTATTTCTTGATGTAGTCGTCCAGGACATCGTGGGGCGAAGTGGAAGCTTCGATGTCGAAAGCCGGCTGAATCTTTCGGTATCTGAGGATAACCTCGCCCTGGTCATTGATGATAAAGGCCGTGCTAAAGTGCCGGTCGGGCCAATCGGAGTGCACCTCCCAAGCATGCCCAACAATGTAAGCCCCGTGCTTTAGGGCTTTTTCAGAAAGGCGCTGCGTCTCGGGGCCGGGGACGGAAATGCCGCATTTGAGGAGTTCTTTCAAAGACCATCCAGCCCGCGGAAATCCGTGGAGCATGGATTCAGGAAGGGCAATGAGAAGTCTCTCTCCGTGCGATTTTTCCCGCGCTGCCCAATCGATCAACTGACAGATGCGGGTGAGGTTTTTGTTGATGGTTTCTTTGACCTGGGTTGCGGATCGATTGAGGTCCACCATTTCCACATCAGACTGAATCACCACCGCTCTGTAAGGATCTGCCATGATTTTCCTCCTTAAATTCTAATTCCTATTATCAAAAAATAACCACAGAGGCCTCAGAGAAATTATCAGTTCTCATGAATTTAAAAAAGAAGAAATGTTATTCCTTCCACCCATCCCTCTCCCCCATACGGGCGAGAGGAAATCTCTTTTTGGAGAGCACAGAGATTTTCTCTGCGAACTTTGTGGTTTCATATGTTCGCCCGTTTTTTCATTCTGTATTCTGTCTTCTGGCTCCTGGTTTCTTTACCTATGGGAATTATAGCAAACAGGCTCCGAAACAGTCGTTCCAGAGAGACCGGGTATGCCTCAGAGCCTGGACATCGATCGTCGCCAAGAGAATTTCCTCATCTTTGCCGCCTTTCGCCAGAATCCAACCTTCGCAGGAGGCTGCTTCCTTCATGAATCCTTCGATTTCCTCCCGGGACTGGAAAGCTGGTGGAGCCAAGATGAGGCTTTGTCCACCTTCTTCTGGCAGGCCCGGATCTGCGGCAAAGATTCTCAAAGACCAGACGGCATTGTTAGGGGCTACAATGGGAAGCTTATAATCCAGCACCCGAGCCAGGAGGGACATCCTCTTCTGGGGTTTTTTCTTGAAGATGAGGCAGGGATTAAAGATAAGGTCAACCCCAGCTTTGTTGAATCGATAAAATCCCTCCGGGAATCCCCACCCGTCTATGCAGATGAGGATGCCGATCTTTCCCCGCGGTGTTTCCATGGGGATGTAGTCATTTCCCCGGGCGAAAGGCTCCACGCCAGGAACTGCATGGACCTTCCTCTGCCGACCGATTACCTGCCCGGCGGAATCTAAAAGGACAGATTCATTGTAAATCTGGCCGCCTTCCTTTACTATAAATCCAGCGATCACGAAGATCCGCAGCTCACGAGCTGCTTGGCGGATCTCTTCTTCTCCTGAGGCCGGATAGGCCTCTGGGAAACAGGCGAAGTCAGCTCCTCGTTGAGAGGCCTTTTTCAAGAGATCCACAGCGTGGGAAACATTTTCAGGATTCAGAAGATAACCTGTAGGAAGCGCCTGAATGGCCGCCACGGTTATGGGAGAAATGCTCATTTTTTAAGCTAAATCCAGGGTGAGCCAATCTACATGGCCAAATAGGCCTTTCTTATGTGGTCGTTGGCGAGCAGTTCTTTTCCCTGGCCTTCCATGACGATTTTCCCATTCTCGAGAACGTAGGCCCGATCGCTTATCTCGAGGGAAAAGTAAACATTTTGCTCGACCATTAAGATGGTCACCCCTTTTTCCTTTATCTCCTTTATGGTATTGAATATCTTGGTGATCAGAAGTGGTTGCAATCCTAAGGAGGGCTCGTCGATCATGAGTAGATCTGGCTTGGACATCAGCGCCCGCCCAATGGCCAGCATCTGTCTTTCTCCCCCACTGAGGGTTCTAGCCATCTGGTTTTTTCTTTCTTCCAGCCTGGGGAAAAGGTTGAAGATGAGTTCCAAGCTCTCGCCCCTCTTTCCCTTGGCTCTCTTGATGTAAGCGCCCATTTTCAGGTTGTCCAGGACCGTCATATCGGGGAAGAGATGCTTTTCCTCGGTGATCAGAGCAATCCCTAACCGGACGATTTGTTCGGGGGACAGGCCATCGATTCTTTGCTCGCGGTAGGTGATCGAATTGGCCTTGTCCGTTTCCATGGGCCGAAGCATTCCCAGGGCAGTCCGGAGCAGGGTACTCTTCCCTGCCCCGTTGGGTCCCAGGACGCTCACGATCTCCCCTTGCTCCACCTTAAGGGAAACATCCCACAATACCTGTACTGGCCCATAGCCTACGTTGAGCTCTCTTACTTCAAACATACCGGTCTCCCAGGTATGCTTTGATCACTTCGCTGTTCTCGGCCACTTCCTGCGGAGAGCCTTCGGCAATTTTTTCCCCATAGTTCAAGACCACTACTCGCTGGCATATACTCATGACTGCTTTCATGATGTGCTCTACCATGAAAATGGTAATTCCTCTGCTGTTGATCTGCCGGATCAGGTGGAGAGCTTCTTCGATTTCCGCCGGGGTAAGGCCGGCCATGATCTCATCCAGGAGAAGGACTTCCGGCTCTGTGGCCAGCGCTCTGGCCAGCTCCAGCCGGCGCCTGTCTTCTGTTGTAATCTCGTTGGGTGTAAAATAAATCTTATCTTTGAGGCCGACGAACTGGAGAATCTCCTCGGCTTTGTCTCGCCCGGCAGCTGGCTTGAGGCCTCGCCCATACATGGCCCCGATCAGAACGTTTTCCAATAGAGTCATCTGGGAAAAAGGTTGGACGATCTGGAAGGTCCTGGCGATCCCCATCCGACAGATGACGTGGGGCTTTTTATTCGTTATGAATTGCCCCTTGTATCGAACGTTTCCCGAGGCCGGGGCATAGATGCCAGAGATGACGTTGAACAAGGTGGTCTTCCCCGAACCATTGGGCCCGATCATTCCCAAAATATCCCCTTTATAGAGGGTGACGTCAACGGCGCGGAGAGCCACAAGCTGATCGAAATTTTTTGTTACCCCTTCTACCTTGAGAATCTCTATGAGTGCTTCCTCCTTGTTCTTTACTTGGTCAGAGCCCGTTGCCTGAGCATTCCCACGAGCCCGCGAGGCAGAACCAGGACGACAAAGACCACGATGAGCCCGACAATGATGAGATAGGTATATTTAAATTCCGCCCACAGGATCTCTTCGATAGCCGCCAAAAAACTGGCTCCTATGATGGGGCCCAGTAGAGTTCCTGCTCCACCCAGAAAGGCCATGATGATCATCCGGACCGTGATCAATACATTGAAGGTGTCTCCTGGATAGAGGAAGGTCATCCAGTAGGCATAAATTCCTCCGATGATTCCAGCAACAAAGGCACTGATGCCAAAGGCGATCAGTTTACAGGAAAAGGTGTTTACCCCGCTTACTTCGGCGGCCAATTCAGCCTCCCGAATGGCCATGAGGCCTTTACCAAATTTTGATCTTTCGAACCAGTAAGTCGTTCCGATGATGAGCAATACCGCAGAGAACATCATATAGTAGAAAAACTGATAGTTGGTGTAGATGGGTAGAGACAGCCCATTGCCTCCTCCGGTGATTCCATCAAATTCCAGGGCGACCTGCTTCATGGCCTCGGCAAAAGCCAGCATGGCGATGGCAAAGTAAGCTCCCTTCAGCCTCATGGTGGGAATGCCCACGAGCAACGCCAGAATACCAGCTAAAATGGCCCCTATGAACATGGCTGGGAAGAAGGGCATCCCTAGTTTCACCATCAAGACGCCCGTCGTATAAGCTCCGATCCCGAAGAAAGCGACGTGGCCGAAGTCCAGGTATCCGGTATAGCCAGTCAGCAGGTTAAGACTCCCGGCTAATCCGATCCACATAAAGATGAAGGTGATGAACCTCAACCAATAACCGGAGATCCCGAAAGGAGCGATAGCGCCCAGGATGATCAAAACGATGGGAATCCACCACTTTGCCGGCAGAGATCTCCTCATTCCTCTATCACACCAATCCCTTTCCGAATATTCCTGCGGGGCGCAGGATCAAAACAATATACAGGACCAAAAAGATCAGGATATAGGTCATTCCCGCCCCCACGAAATTCGTGCTCAGGGATTGCAATACTCCCAAGATAAGGCCCCCTGCCAGGCTCCCCGGGATATGGCCCATTCCACCCACCACTACGATGAAGAATGAAAAAAGCAGGTAATCTCCTCCCATTGCTGGAAACACGGAAAAACTCATGCTCAGGAGGGACCCGGCGATGGCTGTTATGGCGGCCCCCAATCCGAAGGTGACGGCGTAGATCATCGACGGTCTGACACCCTGAAGTCTGGCGCCATCCTTGCTCTGGGAGGTAGCTTTTATGGCCCGGCCTACGTCTGTGCGCTGCAAAAACAGGTAGAGCCCGGCCATGGCTGCCAGGGCAAAGATAAAGGTGGTCAGGCGTACGTATGGAATGGTGAAAAGGGCCACTTTGAAATTAGCTCCCGCGTAGCCGGGGTTCACCAACCTGTAATCTCCCTTCCAGGCAATGAGGGCCAGGTTGGCAATAATGAGCGAAAGGCCAAAGGTCAGAAGGAGAGACATAATCTCCGGGGCTTCGATGATCCGATTGATTACGTATCTTTGTAGCAGGAAGCCAAAGACAAAAAGGAGAGAGCAGGAAAGGGGAATCGAAAGGAACGGGTCGAGGCCATAGATCTTGAAAAGCCAGTAGGTAATGAATGCCCCCAGCATGATGAATTCGCCATGGACGATGTTGATGATGCGCAGCACACCAAAAACCAGAGAGAATCCAACGGCACAGGAGGCATAAATTCCCCCGATCAAAATGCCATCTAACAAGACCTGCAGAAGCATGGGCCCCGACCCGATTCTTTTCCGGCCAACTATCTAACCTTCCAACTTGGAGATGGGTAGATAAATTTTGCTTCAGCCCAATCCGGAGGATCAACGCAGACAGGGTTTCCTTTTTGTATTTGGAAAATCGCGAGGGGATTCTTCATATTGAGTCCGGTTGGGTCAAATTTGACAGGTCCTGCTGCAGTGACGATATCGAGATTAGCCAATTCTTCCCGTACTTTAACCCTTTTCTCCTCAGTCAAAGGGGGTATCACACTGGCCTTTTGAATAGCCATCTGGAAGGCAGTTCCCCCGGCAACGGCGCAAGCTTGCGTCCCATCTGGGTAGATTCCGTACTTTTTCTTGAACGCATCAATGAACTGGCCTGTAGTCCCTAACATGGGATCGCTGAATGGCGCCTTGGGGGATATGTAATTGTACTCCAGAGTATTTTCAGCATCTTTGCCGAGTTCTTTGGCGAACTCCGGGGTGAGGGTTCCGAAGCTGAAGCAATAGGCTTTGGGGTTGAAGTCGATCTCCTTGCTCTGTTTCATGACCATCATGGCTACAACGGTATGCGACCCTACGCAAAGGACGTCCGGATTCTTGGCCTTCACCTTTTGCAGTATGGGAGTAATGTCCTCCATCTCCACAGGATAGGTTTCGAAATGAATAATTTGGAATCCATATTTTTCACCGTAGGCCTTAAACCCTGCAGCCGCGGACAAATAGAAGGGAGCTTTGGGAGCGATCACGGCCACGGTCTGGGGCTTGGGGGTGGCTCTACTCAGGAGCCTCATGTAAGGATCAGCCAATTCATCTGCCGGCCGCAATGTGCAGAATAGATATTTGAATCCTCTGGTGAAAAGAGGCCTGGCGTTTCCGGCTGCTTCGATCATGGGAGTTTTGTATTTCTCCGTAATGGTGCTGCTTGGACCCACGCAATCACTGGAGAATGGACCAAAGATAAGATCGATCTTATCTTCAGTGATGAGCTTTTCCATGAGCTTGGTGGCGGTTGCCGGGTCGCTCTTATCATCGTAATAAATGATCTCTACCGGATACTTCCTGCCCTTGACCTCGATCCCTCCCTGAGCATTGACCAAACCAGCCCAGAAATCATAGGCTCTCTTCAGGTTCGTTCCTTCCCTGGCGAATTTTCCGGTATGCGCGATGGCTGACCCGAATACGAATTTTTCTCTCTCAGC
>JACRCA010000121.1 GCA_016234425.1 Deltaproteobacteria bacterium
ATCGAGCATTTTCCCCCTCCCCTGGGCCCCTCCCATGAAGGGAGGGGACATAGTCGAGTTTGTTTTTAATTAGTGCCTTTGCATTAGTTTATCAGTGGGCATCCGGGTGGGCAAGGGAGAAACTCAATTTTTGAGACAATCTTTGGCCCGAGCTAAATCTTCCGGAGTGTTCACGTTTAGAAAAGAGGCGAGCTTTGGGTCCAGAGGAAGGATTTCTTGGGTGGGGACCTCTCTTTTTTTGACTCTGTGGAAGAAGTCGATGATCTTGAGGTTATTCTTTCGCAACAGGTCTTCCATGAAAGGGAGGCATTTTTGGGAGTAAATGGCGTGCAGGGGTTGGAAACCATCTTCTGTTTTGGGAATGACGATATCATAACTGGGGGAAAGGTTAATCAAATGGCTGATGAGAGCTTTGTTAAGGAAGGGCATGTCGCAGGCCGCCACGAAGGCATGGGAATGGGAGGCATGAAAAAGTCCGGTGTAAATTCCCCCCAGCGCTCCCTTTCCCGGAGTAAGATCTGCCACCATCCGCAAGTTGAGGTCCGGGTATTCCAGGGGAGAGTTGGTCACCAGCAGAATTTCGTCAAAAAGGTTGGAGAAGAGATTTCTTATGCGGTCGATGATTCGTTCGCCATTGACCTGGAGAAAGGCCTTATTTTCTCCCATCCGGAGGTTTCTTCCCCCAGCAAGGATAATACCGGTTATCTTCATGGAAAATCACGAATTTTTAGTATACCTATATTCTATCTCTGGGTTAATGTCAATTGGCGTTAAGGGTTGCTTGAGTAGGGATTGAAGATTTACTGATCTATTTTTGGTGACGGATTTTCTGGAGGTAGTCAGCATAATTGAATTTTGGGCTATTGGATGGATTATGGCATTTAAGGCATTGGTTTTCGCTAATCCTGAGCAGGCTTTTTCGTGGCTCTGGATGCCCCTCTCCCGCACCATGGCAGGCTTCACACTGGACATTCTCTAAACTGATTCCAGGGGGATTTCTGGATTCTCCGTAACCAGTGCTGTGGCAGGCCAGGCAAGTAGGATCGGAAGATTTGCCCTGTTGAGCCAAGGTCTGGTAAGCGCTGGCGTGGGAGGTCGTAAGCCAGCTCTGGTATTCCTGCTGATGACAATCCAAGCAAACCCTTTCACCCACAAATGATGGGGCTGAGAGGACGGCCGTCTCTCGGGGGGCGACTTTCGGTCTAATTCGAAAGCCTACTTGCGGCGAAGTTCTGAGAAGTTCCTGGAGGGTAGTCTTATACTGATTGAGCATTTCCTGCGCCTGAGGATGATCAGCATATTTTGATGTCAGAGCAACGAGTTGGTAGTGAGAGTGCAGTTTCTTCTTCTCGATGAGAAAGTCCACTTTTCCCAGGTTCTCACCCCGCGCACCCGCGACAAAAATTTGCGAGTTGTTAGCCTGCATTGGCTGCAGATAATAGTTGGGGTTGTGGCCACTTAAGATGAAATGAATTCCTGGTACAGCCTTGGCGAGTAACTCTTTTTCATCATCCTCCATATGGCCGAGGACAGCGATCACCTGACATTTCTTCTTTTTTAATTGAGGAACAATTTTTTGGGCTCTCTCGATGGGATCAGCCAGGGAGTATTTTTCTTTTTCCTCCGGCGGGCCCAATGGATATCGTCTGGAGATCAAGCCCAAAAGACCGACTTTGATCCCGGGCATCTCTTTAATAAGGTAAGGCTTGAATACAGGTTTGCCGGATTTGGTATCAATGAGATTTGCCGCCAGGAAAGGGAAAAATGCCTGCTTGCTCATCTGCAAGACGTTGTCCACGCGGAAGAAAAGGTCTAGCTCTCCGGGGGTGATAGCATCATATCCCATGAGATTGTAGGTCTTCATGTAGAGGTCCGTCTTCAGATCGGCCATTTTCTTAGTGTAGGGGCCCTGCGCGGGGGGACGGGAAAAGAGCATGTCTCCCGTATCTACGAGGAGGACATTTTTCCTTTCTCGCCGCAGCTGCTCGATGAAGGATGCTCGCCTGGGCAGACCGCCAAGCATATAATCCTTTCAACCGCAGGGTTCGACCTCGCCGTGAACGTTGGATGAAAATACCAGGGCAATGGACTGATCAGAGTTAAGGGCCGGGGATTGAGCCCAGAGGGAAAACGAAAAGATAAGGATCAGAAGGGTGCTGGAAAGATATTTCCGCAAAATCGCCTCCTCAAAAAAGAGTTTCCAAAGCCTCTTCCACTGAGCCGACCCCGATTAATTCAATCCCGTCGAATCCCGACTTTATCCGGGACAGATTGCTCCTGGGCAAAAGGCACCGTTTAAAACCCAACTTGAAGGCCTCTTTCATCCGCACTTCCGCTTGATGGATGCCGCGCACTTCGCCAGCCAAGCCTACTTCTCCGATAACCATGGTCTTGGAAGGGATGGGTTTATCGAGAAATGAAGAAGCTACAGCCGAGACGACGCCGAGATCCACAGCTGGCTCCTCTACCCGAACGCCGCCAGCGACGTTGACAAAAATATCCTGCTGGGCGAGGTTCATTCCTACCTTCTTCTCCAAAACAGCCACCAGCAAAGAAACCCGGTTAGGGTCAACGCCGATTGCTGTACGCCGGGGCATTCCATAAGAAGTGGAGCTCACCAGGGCCTGGAGTTCTACGAGGATAGGTCGGGAGCCTTCCAGGCTGGAGATTACTACGGAGCCGGCTACGTCGATGGGGCGCTCGGCCAGGAAGAGCTCGGAAGGGTTGGCCACCTCTTCCAATCCACCATCTTTCATCTCGAAGACGCCGATTTCATTCGTGGACCCGAAACGGTTCTTCACTGCCCGCAAGATGCGGTAGGGATGACCCCTGTCTCCCTCGAAGTAAAGGACCGTATCCACCATATGTTCTAAAACGCGGGGCCCGGCAATGGCCCCTTCTTTGGTCACATGGCCGATGAGACAGGTGGAGAGGCCCGTGGACTTGGAGAGAAGCATGAGTCTGCCAGCGCATTCTCGCACCTGGCCGATGGAACCGGGGGCAGATTGGAGCTGCGAGGTGAACATGGTCTGGATGGAGTCGATGACCGCCACCTTCGGTTTGAGTTTTTGAATGTCTTCGATGATCTTTTCCAGGGAGTTCTCAGCCAGAACATAGAGGGTCTGGGAAAAGACGCCAATGCGGTCCGCACGCATCTTGGTCTGGCGGAGCGATTCTTCGCCGGATACGTAAAGGACGCTGATTCTTTTTCTGCCCAGTCTATCCAGGGCCTGTAAGAGGAGGGTAGATTTACCAATTCCGGGATCGCCACCGATGAGAACGATTGAGCCAGTGACCAAGCCACCTCCCAGGACGCGATCGAATTCGCTGATCTCGGTTTTTATCCTTCCCTCGTCAGAGGTTTCGATGGTGAGTATGGATTGTGGGGGAATGTCCTGGCCAGAGATGGAGATAGAAGAGGCGGAGCGTTCAGCAGCTCTTGAAAACTGTTCTTCGACAAAAGTATTCCACGAACCGCAGTCCGGGCATTTGCCCAGCCACTTGGGGGACTGGTAACCACAGTTTTGACACCCAAAGACGGTCCTGACTTTTGTCATGGCAAATCCGTTAGAAAAATTTGAATAATTATACCACAGAGGGCACAGAGTCCATAGAGCAAATTATCATTATTTTGTGGTTTCCCCAGATCCTTTTTGTTATTCTTACCTAAATTGAGCGATTTTTTTTAACCACAGAGAACACAGAAAATAATTTCATGGTTAAAAAACGACATAAGCTCAATCTTTTCTCTGTGTTCTCATGTAAATAAATTCGTAAGCTAAAATATTGTTCTGTTTTCACTTAACGAGTGCACAGAGTAAAGCAGAGAAAAGGAGTTTATTTCCTTCATTTATCTTAACTTTTCTCTGTGCCCTCTGTGGTGAATCGCTTATTTTAGGTCTTAGATGGCCATTTTTAAGAAAAGATTTGAATTCCATGAAATTGCTTTCAAGAGCGGTATGCAGAAAAAGTTGGATAAAGTTCTTTTCGTAACCTCTTTCTTCCCTGTGGCCACCTTCAAGACCATCGCGCGGGTGGGGGAGGCCACCTGGGGTCAGGCCAAAGTAGCTGTGGTGATCGGCTTCATCCTGGCTGTGATTCAATACCTGAGCGCCCGCAAGATACTCAAATACAACACCTACCTGGAAAAAGCTTTCTTGGGGTTTCTTTTAGCGGGTACGGTCTGGGTGTATTCCTTGCCGGCGAACCTGGCCCACATTTTTGTGGACCATTCTGTAGCCCTCCTGTATTTCACCCTCTTTCTGATGACCCTTCTACCACAACTCATGGGCTATGAGCCCTTCACCTATACTGTTGCCAAGCAGTGGTATCCGGAGACAGTCTGGGGCACACCTGATTTTCGCTTCCTCAATTATCGAATCACCTATGTTTGGTCTGGGCTCTTTTTTGCCTGTTTCCTTTCCAGTTACCTGGGGAGGGGTAAACCGCTCTATTCCATCGTCATTCCTTGCGCTCTGTGTATCGGAATTGGGGTGGTCTTTTCCAAAAAGTATCCAGATTATTATCTAAAGCGAAAATATCGAGTCAGTCCAGAGGCAGCAGCGGCCGTACCCGATACAGCGGGAAAATTGATTGAGGGGATGCCCAGTGCTTTCGATCCGACCGCTGCGGGAGATCTGCGGGCAGAAATCCAATTCGATATTTCCGGGAAAGGGGGAGGGAAATGGATGTTTCAATCGACGGGGGGCGGTGTGAAGTTCGCCAGGGAGAAGCCAATGCTCCTACCTTGACCATAGAGGCCCCGGCTGATGTATGGTTAAAAATAGCCCGGGGAGAGATTGATCGACCAAAAGCTTTGATGGAGGGACTATATAAGGTGAGGGGAGACTTCAAAGTATTGGCGCGGATGTCGCAGCTTTTCGGAAGGCGCAAATAAAACCCATTTGAAACATATGAAACCACAGAGATCGCCGAGAAATCCTCTGTGTTCTCCAAAAGAGTTTCCTTTAGAAGGGGGGGCCGGAAAAATCATATCCTGGGCCCTCGAAGTTCATTCCGCATGAAATCCTGGTTTGTGAGAGAGGATATATTAGGCAGCCCTGCCTCATGAATTTGCCTTGAGGGAGAAAATAGTTCTTTAATTCACTGAAAATTGATAGGTTCTCTGTGGCCGCTGTGGTTATATTTTAAAAATGCCTGAACAGAAGAGGAGGGTTCATGAAAATTTTGGTCCTACAAGGAAGCCCGAGGCCCAAAGGGTTTACTCAGATGGTTCTGGAAAGATTCCTGGCGGGAGTGGCCAGTAAAGGAGCAGAGTATGAGGTTATCCCCCTGGCCAATAAGAAGATTAAGCCGTGTATCGGTTGTTACAATTGTTGGTTCAATACCCCCGGCATTTGCATCCACAAAGACGAAATGCCAGAGATTCTGGAGAAGCTAAAATCATCCGACGTGTGGGTATGGGCTACTCCGCTGTATCACTTTGGAATGAGTGCCTATATGAAGCTTTGCCTGGAGAGAACCATACCGCTGGTCCTCCCTTTTATGATCGAGTCAGATGGAATAACAACCCACCCCTATCGCTTCCCGGATCAAGAGGCCAAAAAAATGGTCCTCATCTCTGTGTGCGGCTTTCCAGAGGTGGAACACTTTTCCGCCTTAATTGAGAACTTTCGCCTTCTTTCCCGGGCGGGGAGAAGAGAATTGGCCGGAGTCCTTCTCCGCCCAGGAGCAGAATCCATGCGGTTCATAGAAAAGCTCGGGAAAAAGGGGGAAGATGTCCTCAATGGGTTTTACCGCGCGGGACAGGAAATCGTGGAAAAGGGCAGGATTTCTCAGGAAGTGGAGGAAATTGTTCGCCAGGAATGGACAAAGAACCGCCGGGGATTTCAGGATCAAGCCAATCTATTCATGACCATTCGTCTGGAGCATGAAGAGCGTACTCGCCGCGGAGAAGAAAAACGGCCCTTCGAAGAGGCCGTTAAACAGGACATCCGGATCCTTCTGGGAGGAATGGCCGTGAGCTTTAAACGGGAAGCGGCCGGAGACCTTGAAGCCACGATTCAATTTGATGTCACCGGAAAGCAGCCAGGGCAATGGTATTATGAGATCAAGGATGGATATTGTGCTTTTAGAGAAGGGAAGCTTGATCATCCTACCCTGACGATTCATACGCCTTCAGAGGTCTGGCTGGCGATTTCCAATGGAGAACTGGACGGGGCGAAGGCTTTCATGGAAAAGAAATATACGGCTGAAGGAGACCTGAATCTCTTGATGGGCTTCAAGAGCCTGTTTGGGCCAATGTGAAAGGCTCATGGCAAGAGGCCAAAGGCGAAAACTGACGAGCCCAAACCTATGCTTTGTTGCTTCTTGCCTTGCCTTCCTTCACTTTTTGAGGTTACGAATGATCACTCATTAACCGGGCGGGAGGGTGATGAAGAAGGGAGCATCGGCGGGAAAAGGATATCTGCAGAGTCCCCACTTCCCTTCCGCCAAGGAAAGGCGGGAGCGGAGGAATCCAGGGCATCCTGGGCTGAAGCCCCGCCCCTGCCGATGGAAGAACTAAGGCCTTATGATCCCGAGAGAATCACCCTCCCGCCCGGATCCAGCGCTGGATGATCCTCCCAGGCCCGGGGTTCAGGGCGCTTCGCTTGGCATCATGAGGCGCTGGTCGTCTCATGGATGGGGGCGGAAAAGGCACCCGGCCTCATTTTGCGGAGACGCGGCTGGAACCTTTGAGAAAGGCTTTTTCCCGGCCGATGCTGCCCGCGCTCATCGCCCCGAACCCCGGGCCACGAATAGGGATTCTGTAAAAGTGAAGGTGGGCAAGTGCTTCTTGCCTATTGACTCCGGCCTATTATTTCCAGATATTTATGGTTAAGCCATTGGTGTTGAAGTAGATCCAGATGCTGGCTGAAGTGGCTAAGGCCACTCCCAGGATGATCAGAACCATAAGTCCAAACTGGTGCTCATCCTTCTTCCACCATGGTTCTTCATCCTTGGGAGTGCTCAGAGAGCGAGCGATCTCTTTTTGGGAGGAAATTTCCTCGCGAGGGTTCGGGGAAGAGGGTTTTTTGGGCGCATGAGAGCAAGCGGAAGAAACGATCAGAAAAATCAGAGTAATGATCAAAGCCAGAGCTTTGTTTCTCATAAATTTTTCTTTTCCCCTTGCGTTGTTATATTATAACATAGCGAATTCCTCCCATGTTTCCAAGTTATATAGAAATGGCGAACCCTTTTGGGGATGAAGGGCATCTAAAAAGTCAAAATTTTGATCTCATTTGGATAAGGTTTGAAGACATTCAAAGGAGGAAGAGACTATGGCTAAGGGTGAGAACCTAATTACCGTCACGGACGAAACCTTTCAGAAAGAAGTCTTGGAGGCTGAGCAGCCAACATTCGTCGATTTCTGGGCTGCTTGGTGCGCTCCCTGCCGGATGATCGGCCCAATCTTCGAAGAACTTTCAAATGAATACTCCGATAAAGTCAAGTTTGCCAAGGTTAATGTAGACGAAAACCCCAGAACTCCGGCAACTTATGGGGTGCGCGGGATCCCCACTTTAATTATGTTCAAGGGGGGACGGGTGGTGGACCAGCTTGTGGGTGCGGTTCCCAAAAGCCAACTTGAAAATATCATTAAAAAAGCATTGTGAGAGGGTAAAACTGCGATGGTGCTTAAAATATTTCTTGGACTGGTTGTGGGAGGAGCGATCGGTTACGGACTGAACCTGCTTTCCACCCATATCGGCAGCACCTGAGGCCTGACCTGCAACCCTTATCTGAGCACCGTTTTGGGGGCGATGATTGGGTTGATGCTGGCCTTAGGTTAGGGCCAGAAAAACCCTGGGCTTTTTTCACATGCGCGCGCAAAAACTTGAATGGCTTATTAATCCTTCAATAGCTTTTCCCTGAGTAGCGTTTCGTCTTTAAGTAGTTTATCCAGACTATCTTTAAAAATATCGTTGATTTTGGCTTGGGCGTGCTTGGGTTGGTAAAGCGGGCGGTTCGATTCCTGGGCACTTCCCTCAATGATTTTTCTGATCCAGGTCCTCTCTTTGGGCAAACCCCAGTAAATCTGAAGACGCATTTTGGCTTCGGTATCTGTTGTGGTTACCCCGCTTTTAGCCTCGACCCAGAGGGCCTCGATCTTCCCCCCAAAGGCAGCATCTCCGGGAACATCTTTGAAGTTTTCTTTTTCCGGATCCAAATAGCGATTGACCAGAGTCACTTTAAAGCCGGCTTTCTCCAGAAGTTTAGTAAATGATTTGGTGAAAATTTGTTCCACTGTCCCTTCATCCGGCTTGTAAAAATCCACCAGGCCATCCCGATAAACCCGCCGGCCCAGGTAAAGCCGATCAGGCCGGGCATCCTGGAAATTATAGACGGCCAGGGTTACGGGCTTGGCTGTTCCGGTTAAAAAAACGGGCGTCTGGGAAGGATCGTAGTTCAGGTTGAGGAGGTAAGTCTTGCTGACCTGACAGCCCCCTAAGAAAATCCAGATGACTATGATGATTCCCCCCACAAAGGAAGCCCCAGTGATTTTTTTCATCCGTTTCCTCCTTCTATTGTTTTAAGAATTGGTAGCTTTGAACGACCCCCTCCTTGAGAATAATCTCAAAAGATTCTTCCTCCTCCTTTTCGATAAAGCCATGGAAAACAATCCCTCCCGGTAAGGTTAGGCTCTTTACCTGCCGATGGACATAAAGGAGAAGTACGGTTCCGTCTGGCTTGTCTTCTTTCTTGGAGGGAGGTCCCAGAATCCTGAGCAGGTCAGCTTCTGAGGTCTTGCCCAATTTAATTTCTTGAATCTGGGCTGCGGAAATTTTGCTGCCTTCCGTGGAGCGAAGGGTATAAGAACAACCCGCAACGGCGATGAAAAGGCCAAAGAGATAAAAAAGAAAGCTTTTCATTTTTTCATCCTAATTTTCACAAATTATACTCATCATCAGGAATTTTATCAAATTAAAATTGAATTCTTATCCTTAATTCAACGGTTTCTTTGCTGGTTTTTTCCAAGTCCCCAGGATCATCCCCATGCCCAGTCCCAAAATAAAGGTGATGAGGATTAAAAAAGCGCTTGAGGCATTTGCTTCCCAAAACAGGAGTTTGATGCTGATGGGTTGGGTGTTTTGCAGGGAGAAGATGATTATGAGGACAAGTAGAATGATTAAGCCTAATATTTTTGCCGACATAAACTCCTCCTTTTTATTATCGCTTCCCATTCATCCGTTTAAAGGGAAACTTTTTCCTTTCTGATCACTTTGTAATCCTCTTAGGCGTTTTGTATTTGAGAAGGGCAGCGATTCCCCCCGCCTTCATCAAGGAAGGAAAGCTTTCCGTAAAAAAGATGTCCACCCCCTGGGACTTGGCTTTGGCTACGATCTCTTCGCGCAGGTTAGCCGGCGAGATTTCTCCCCGGCAGAAGGGGCAGGCTTGGGGCGATCCGCCGATGCCCAGGGAGCTGCATGCTCGACATTTCCAGCCCGTAGCTTTAAA
>JACRCA010000122.1 GCA_016234425.1 Deltaproteobacteria bacterium
AACTGAAGGAACTGAACTTAGAACCTGTCGATGGATGACGGCAAGGTGCCCCCGTTCGCCCCTTCTTGTAGGTGAGGTCAAGGGGGCACAATATCATTAAATGATATTTAATTTGGGGGGAGCCCCGCCGTGCCTGTCTCGCCTGGGCGGGATGGGCGGGGAACTTCACTCCAGGGAGATGCTCTCTAATGGCAAAGTTGAACGGGGTGACGATCAAAAAGTCGGGTTGCCTGGTGTGCCACGGGGGGTAAGGATGGTAAGTATGAAGCCAGAAATTGGATTTGTCGGATTGGGGACTATGGGTAAATGGATGGCCCTCAACCTCATAAAAGCTGGGTTCCCCCTGAAATTCTTTGCCCGCAGAAAAGAGGTCATTGAGGAAGTGACTTCTCAGGGGGGTAAAGCCGTCCCCTCTCTGAAAGAACTGGCCCGGCAGTCTGCCTGGATCATCTTTTGCCTGCCAAACACAGAGACGGTAGAAGAGGTCCTTTTCGGAAAAGATGGAATGGTGGATGTTTTAAGACCTGGTCAGGTGGTCATTGATTGTGGAACGATCCATCCCCTCGCGACGCGAAAAATTGCCCAATCATTGATGGGGAAGGGGATCCCCTTCTTAGACGCCCCAGTATCAGGAATGGAGGCTCGCGCCAAAGATGGAACGCTAACCATCATGGTTGGGGGAGAGGAGTCCGTCTTTCAAAAAGTGCGGCCTGCCTTGGAAGCTATGGGTAACAAGATTATTTACGCGGGAGCTTCCGGCAATGGCCAGATGATGAAAATGATCAATAATGTCATGTTCGATATTCATTGCGCAGCCCTGGCGGAACTTTTAGCCCTGGCCGTTAAGATGGGTCTTGATCCGGAGGAGGTGGTCGCGGTGGTTCGCAGCGGCACAGGTCAGTGCTTTGCTGTAGACAATTTTGGTCCCCTCATTCTGGAAAGAAACTTCGTCCCGGGTTACCCTATGACGGATGCTTACAAAGACATGGTCTACGCTGTCGAGATTAGCAGTGCCCAAAGGATTCCTTTACCTGTCACGGCGGCAGCCATGGTTACTTACCAGATGGCTCTGGATCAGGGGCTCGGGAGAGAGAACAAAGGGGCCATGGTCAAGGTATGGGAGCGAGTCCTGGGGGTTCAGGTTCGAAAGTCAAAGAATTAATTTGGTCACTGTCTGATGCACCCACCACCGCGCCGCCGGCAATTGAAGTTTTTTGCCCGACAAATAAATGATCGATAGAATTGATGGCAACCGTGAAAAGGTTTCTATCATATGCCCTCAAAAAAGAATATTTCGATACCCGGCTTCTTGGTAGGATATTAGAGCTTTCGCCCGATTAAGAATTGAGGATCCAGTCTACCTCATCGTCTTCATGGAGGATCGCGACCGCCCTTAATGGGGAACCCGTTCCCTTACGGATCCGTAGCGGCAGGGCGATAAACGTGAACCGCTTGCCGACTAACTTATCCAAGTTGCAGAGATTCTCAATGTGCGTGATCCCTCGCTCCCTGCAGACCATGTGGCAGGGGTACGTCTTGTCCAGCCACATATCGGGGCTCGTGTTGTCCACGCCGAAATTAACCGCCCCCTTGTCGATGATGTATTCAGTGGCCTCTCTGGTCAAGCCCGGTTGGTGGGTGGAGTATTCAGGTTTCCCGTAATATCGGTCAAAGTGGCCGGTGTAAAATAACACGGTGTCGCCAGGGCGTATATCCAGTTTCCAGCGTTTGAGCTCTGCCTTGATCTTTTCTGGCCCGAATTGGGTCTGCGCGGGGACGTCGCTTACATCAATACAGATAGCCGAGGTGATGCAGTACTTCAAAGGGATCTGGTCAACTGATGGGGCCTCAGGGTCAGTCGACAAATGGCTAATGGAGTCGATATGCGTCGGCCCGTGGTCACACATCATAATGCCGCTGGAGCGATACGAAAACCCTGTTCCGATCGTTCGCCCGGATTCCTCATGCGACATGTGTTCCCAAATCACCGTCTTGGCGTGACCTGGATACACCGGCATACCCGTATAGATTTCCTGGCTCAAGTCGATAATTTTTCCTTTAATCTTCATGACCTAAATCCTCCCCCGTTAATCAAATTTTGATGTTTAACCAATTAGCTCCAACAAATTAAAACTTTCCGCTCAATGTGTCAATAAAAAAACCTGGAACCATTTCGGACCTCTAATGCTGGCAGATTTTCTGCGGAATTATACCCGGTATCCACACGGGAATGCTCTAAGGAACCAGCGGTTTTTTCCAGGGTGTGGCTAACCTGGGAAGCAACCTTGGCATACAAGTAGAGGAGATCTAGGACTTTGACAACCCTAAAAGAGGATGGGAGTTTAGTCCCCGAAGTCGGGCCTATACTGGAAATTATCGCTAAGAATGGGTTAATCCTGGCCACTGAACATCTGTCTCCTGTAGAAGGTCTGGCGCTCATCCGGGAGGCGAAGAAAGCCGGTGTGGAAAAGATCATAGTCACCCACCCAGCGGCCAGCTTCGTTAGTTACACCATCGACCAGATGCGTGAGGCTCTTTCTTTGGGGGCAACCTTCTTGGAGCATGTCTTCAATGACTGTACACCCCAGGTCGCCAAACCCCTTCCCCCGAGTGCCCTGGGCGACGCAATCAAGGCCATAGGCCCTGATTACTGCATTATGTCCACAGACTCGGGGCAGGTGGTCAACCCTCCACCGGTGAAAGTAATGACTTGGTACATCCGGGAGATGCTGCAATACGGCTTCTCGGCCAAAGCTATCCGCACTATGACCGCAGCCAATCCTGGAAGGATCCTGGGTCTGAAGTAGAAATGCGGAGTGCGGAATTCGGATTGCCGATTTCAATTCCCCCTCACTTTCACCCTGTGGAGTGAATGAACTTACTCCACAGGGCAAGTCACTCTTCTCCCGTGACGGAGAAGGGAAGGGTGAGGGGGTTGCCAAGGGAGGGACTGAATATGCCGACCAAAATTTACACCCTTTTTTACCTGGCATACCCTGACATCTAAGGAAGGCTAAAGGAAACGGATATAGTCACTTTCCATCCCAATGGAACTGGAGGCCTGGCTTTTTTGCAAAAATCAAAACTTTACCCAACAGACAGCGTCATACCTGGTCTTGACTGACGACTTCACCTAC
>JACRCA010000130.1 GCA_016234425.1 Deltaproteobacteria bacterium
ATTCTTTATTCCATAAACAGGATTATCTTTATAATATCTGGACATCTAGGATTTGAGCCTACGACCTGTTTTGCTATTGTAATTTTTCTATTCTCCTCTGTGATCTCTGTGTTCTCTGTGGCCAAAAAAATCTTCAGCTGGCCAGGAGTTCCTTGTAGATCTCCGGGCGCCGATCCCGCAGGAAAGTCCAGACCCGGCGGGTTCGCTCGATCTCCGCCAGATCGACGCTGAACATAACCGCTCCTTCCTGGGCGCCGCTGGGCTGGTCCACTAACTCCCCTTCCGGAGAAGCACAAAAACTTTTCCCGTAAAAATCTTGCTTGGCTTCCCTCCCCACCCGGTTCACCCGAAGAATAAACACTTCATTTGTTGCCGCATTGGCACAAATCACCTTTTCCCACTTTTCCTGGGAGGCCATGGCCGCTGCCGTGGGGGAAAAAATGATCTGAGCTCCTTTCAGAGCCAGGATCCGAGAACCTTCCGGGAAGAAGTTATCCCAGCAGATCTGTACACCCACCCGGGCGTAGCGCGTAGGGAACACTGGAAACCCCAGGTTTCCGGGATGAAAATATGCCCTCTCTTCCCAGAGGGGGAGTTGGGGAACATGAATTTTGCGGTACTTTCCGAGGATTTCCCCGTCCGCATCTATAACCACTGCGGTGTTAAAGTACAGGCCGCCAGCGTCCTTTTCAAACAAGGGGAGAACCATGACTGCTTCCATCTTCTGAGCCACTGCCTGCATCATTTCTGTTGTTGGGCCGGGTACTTCTTCGGCCAGGCGGAAATGTACTTGGCTGATATCCCTGGGGAACCAATGGGTGTGGAAAAGTTCTTGGAAGCAGATCATTCTCGCGCCTTGCCCCGCAGCGATCTCAGCGAGCCGCTTCGCTTTTTCCAGGTTTTTTTTCTTATCCTGGGAACAATTCATCTGAATACCGGAGATCTTAAGCATAAAGTTTAACCCGCTTTTTTCATTTTAAAAAAGTTTAGCCCCTTTCTGCCCGAGGGTCAAGGAGGAAAAGGGACCCATTCACCGTAGAGCCCGCTGAGAGCGGGGAGAAAAATTTACTTCTCACCTCGGCGGTCTCTGCGAACTCGGCGGTGAAAAAATGCCAAAAAAAGACCCCGGAGGAAATATCCCCCGGGGTCTTACGCGGGTCTGAATACTTTACCACTGAATTACAATTTCACTACATTCGTTGCTTGCGGCCCCTTAGGGCCTTCAATAATCTCAAATTCCACCTTCTGCCCTTCCGCTAAAGATTTAAAGCCCTCTCCCTGAATGGCTGTATAATGGACAAAGATGTCTTTTCCCCCATCTTGTTCAATAAAGCCATACCCTTTGCTGTCATTAAACCACTTCACCCGACCCGTGATCCTCATCAAAATCCTCCTTTTCTTACTCGGACCGACGACCCGCAGATCGGTCCACACTCCTGCCGAGAACTCTCGGCTCATCCGAGGTTGCCCATATCACAATTCCTCAAATCCTGTCAAGAATTTTTTAAACCTTACCTCCCAGCTGACCGCAGGCCGCCAGAATGTCCAAACCCTTGCCTTGTCGCACCATGGCTGGGAAGCGTTTAGCCAGGAGTATCTCCCGGAACCTCTGGATGGCCTCATCCATAGGCCTCTGGAAAGGACTTCCGGGATGCTCGTTAAAGGGAATCAAGTTTATTTTGGCCCGAATCCCTCTTAATATCTGAGTAACCCGCTGGGCATCTTCCTCCGAGTCATTCACCCCTCGAATCAACACATACTCGAAGGTTATCTTCTCCCGGTTATCCAGAGGGATCCTGCGGCAAGCGGCCAGCAAATCCTCGAGGGGATACTTGCGGTTGATGGGCATCAACTGGCTCCGCTGCTCATCGGTGGAAGCATTCAACGAGATGGCCAACTTGACAAAATGCCTTCGGGAACAGAGTTCTTCTATCCGCGGGATGACCCCGGCAGTAGAAAGGGTGACGCGGCGGTGGGAAAATTGCAGCCCCATAGGAGACCGGATGATTTCTAACGCTCGCAGCACACTCTGAAAATTTTCCAGGGGTTCCCCCATGCCCATGAGGACCAGGTTGGTAAGTTTGCTTTCTGGGGGAAGGGTCGCTCGTACTCCTACGATCTGGTCTACCATCTCTGAGGGATCGAGGTTGCGCCTCAACCCCTGCTTTCCGGTAAGACAGAATTTACAGCCCAGGGCGCAGCCGACCTGAGTGGAAAGGCAGAGGGTATAGTGATCTTTTTCCGGGAGCAAAACGCTTTCAATCCTTTCCCCGTCATCCAGGAGGAAGAGATATTTCTTCGTTCCGTCCTGAGAAGCCTGCACTTCTGCTGGCTCAAGAAAGCTGATCCAGGCCCTTTCCGGCAATTTTTCCCGAAAAGCCTTAGCCAGATCGGTCATGGCCTCAAACTGGCGCGCCCCTCGCCCATAGAGCCATCTGGCAAGTTGGGCAGCCCGAAAGGGTTTCTCCTCCAAGGAGACTACGAACTCCCTCAACCCCTCCAGAGACAAATTCTTCAGATTTACCCGCCCTTCTCGTTCCCTCATGATCTTTTGGCCGCTGCTTCCCCAGCAACCCATCCGGTGCTAAAGGCCGCTTGCAAATTATAACCGCCCGTCTTCCCGTCCACATCGATCACTTCTCCGCAAAAGTGCAGGCCCCTTATAATCTTAGATTCCAGGGTTTGCGGGTGAATCTCTCGCACACAGATACCCCCAGCAGTGATGATGGCCTCTTCGATGGGCCTTGGGCCTTTTACGGTCAAGCGCCAGTCCTTGAGAAAATTCATTACGCGCTTCCTCTCCTCCAATCGAATCTCACTCCCTTTGGAGGTATTAGATATCCCGGATCTTTGTAAAAAAACCGGTACAAGTCGTCTCGGCAGGAGGTTGGTCATGATGGTGGAAATTTGTTTCCTTTGCTGAGTTTGAAATTTGCGGATCAAACGACCTTCCACCTGATCCCAGGATAAGGCTGGTTTGAAATCGATGGACAGTTCCACCTTCCCTTTTCCTTTGGCCATCTCTGCTACTACCTCGCCGCTCAGCGTAAGAATGATCGGTCCGGATACACCAAAGTGGGTGAAGAGCATCTCACCGAACTCCTGTCCACCTCTCCGCCCTGCCCTTAGAATGGTTACCTTTATGTTTTTCAAACCCAATCCTTGGAGGTCACGGACAAAGGACTCTTCGATTTCCAGAGGAACAAGGGATGGCCGGATCGGCTGTATGGTATGGCCAAGTTTTTCAGCCATCCCGTACCCGTCTCCAGAGGAGCCGGTTTGGGGATAAGAAGCTCCTCCTGTGGCCAGGATGACCCGGGTTGCCTCAAAAATACTCGAATCCGTCCGCACCCCAACCGCCCGATCCTCTCTTACCAGAATCTCCCGCACTGGGGAATGGATTACTACCCGGACTCCATGAGAGGAGGCATACTCACGGATAATGTGGACGACTTCATGGGCACGATTGGAAATGGGGAAGATCCGCCTCCCTCTTTCTTCGATCGTGGCCAGACCCCGGGCGTTGAAGAAGGCGATCAAATCATGGTTGAAGAACCGAGAAAAAACATTGTACAGAAATTTTCCGTTGTGCCGGTAGCTTTCAATGAAGCTTTGCAGATCTCCACTGTTGGTAAGGTTGCACCGCCCCCTACCCGTTAAGGCCAGCTTGATTCCCACCCGGCCCATTTTTTCCAGAAGGAGCACGCTGGCTCCCAATTCTGCGGCCCGCCCCGCCGCCATCAGACCCGAGGCGCCCCCTCCGATCACAATGACATCCCATTTCAATTCTTTAAACCATTAGCCACAGAGCACACAGAGAAATTTCCATCTAGTAAATAGAAAACGGTTGAAGATCTGAAAATCCAATCGAATAGAAGCTTCCTCTTCCCGTTGAGCTCCCTCATTCGGCATGGGGAGGATCACCTTAGGCATCCAGAATTATCTTCACTATTATTCTCTGTGCTCTCGGTGTCCTCTGTGGCAAAAAAAATTTCTTACCCGCAAATTTCCAGGGCGTTAAAGAAATACCCTATCTCAAAAGCTGCCGTTTCGGGTGCATCTGACCCATGGACAATGTTTTGCTCGATGCTGAAGGCATAATCTGCCCGGATTGTCCCGGGTGCCGCATCTTTCGGGTTTGTGGCCCCCATCATTTCCCGGGTTTGGGCGATGGCCCCGGGCCCTTCCAGGATCATAACCACGCAGGGACCAGAGGACATAGAATCTGTCAGACTATCATAAAACCCCCTGCCCCGATGGACGGCGTAAAAACCTTCGGCCTCCTTCTTGGACATATGGACCATCTTCATGGCCACGATCTTCAGACCAGCATTTTCAAACCTTCTGACCACTTCCCCGATCAAACCCCTGGCCACTCCATCTGGTTTAATGATCGAGAGCGTCCGCTCCATAAAATCCTCCAGCCCCCCTCCCTCGGCCTCCCCCTCAATAGAATATGTCATAATTCGTCATGCCCGCGGAGGCGGGCATCCAGCCAGGTCAAATCATTGAACAAATCTTGCCAGCAATGTAACTTCGTCATCTCAAGATTGCCCTGGATTCCCGCTCCCTGCTTTCGCAGGGACAAGCTTCGCGGGAATGACGGCTCCTTTTTTCCATTACGACACAGTCTCCAAGGGGGAGGGTAGGGAAAGGGGTCGCTTTTATTGTTTTTCCTCACTGCTAATCCCGCTAATAGCGGGACTATTTGTTTTCAATAAGCTCATAGCCTTCTTCAAACCCCTGGACATTCGGCTCTTTGAATCGTTCAGGGGAGTTGGCATTGATCAGCCATTTGATCTCCTGGTAGTCAAAAAAGGGCATGATTTTAACCAGAGCCCCGAGCATGACCACATTGGTCATCTGAATGTTCCCCAACTTTTTGGCCAAGGCAGAAGCCTCAATGACATAGCCGTTGGGGCAGTATTTCCGCGCCGCCTCCAAAATTTCCTCATTGGCCGGATATTCATCCAGGCCCATATTATTCAGGACAGTGGGGATTCTCATGGCATTCAAAAGGTACGTTCCTTTGGGGTTCAAGAGGCGAATATGTCGCAACATCTCTACAAACTCCATCCCGATGAGGAGATCAGCCTGCCCGCGGGAAATCAACGGAGAATAAATGGTCCCATCCGAAATTCGGATGTGGGAGACCACCGACCCACCGCGCTGGGCCGCCCCGATGGTTTCCGCCCCCAAGACATTCAGATTCTTATTCATGGCGGACTGGGAGATCACCAGAGAGGCAAAGATGTTCCCTTGCCCCCCGACGCCGGTAATGACTACATCCATTTTCATAAGATGGCCCCCCTTTTACATACATCCACGCAAAGCGCGCAGCCCACGCATATCATCGGATCAATGGAAACCTTCTTCTCCTGCTTGTTGAAAGAAATGGCTGGACAGCCGAAGTCATTGATGCAGATCATGCACCCATTGCACCGCTCTGGGTTTAGCACTACTTCCCGGGGCTCAAACACTTTTTGTCCCCGTCTGGTCGATAGGAGGTAGCAGGGCATTGAGGATACAATCAGCGACGGGCCTTCCTCTTTGACCGCGGCTTCCAAGGCTTCCCGACATTGCTTGATATCATAGGGATTGACTACCCGGTAGCTGATCCCCATGGACTGGGCGAGCTTGGGCACATCCACTTTGGTGGTCTTCTCTCCAGCGAGCGTTACGCCCGTCCCCGGATGGGGTTGGAATCCAGTCATGGCGGTAACTGTATTTTCTCCCAGGATGACGTTTACGTTGATTTTGTTGGTGGCCGCGTTCATGAGTCCCAGAATTCCGTTATGGTAGAAAGTCGAATCGCCGATGAAGGCAAAGACCGGCCGGTTTATTCCCGCTAAGGCCATCCCACTAGCCATGGGAACAGAGGAACCCATGCAGTAGATCGTGGATTGGAGTTCTATGGGTCTAAAAGAGCCAGCGTCATGGCAGCCAATATCCCCAGCCACAATTCCTTTGTACTTGCGCACGGTCTGTTTCAGAGCGTTGAGAATTCCTCTGTAATTGCAACCCACGCATTGTGTGCGGGTGCGGATAGGGATGTGAATGTCCAGCGTGGGAACTTCAGGCTGGTTGACTTTTACTCCAGGAGCTGCTTTCTGGATGGTCTCCAAGACCATTTGCAGATTCAGCTCCCCATCCGAAGGCACAAACCCGCTCCGCCCCAATACCTCAACCTCGATCTTTTCTTCATGGAAGATTTTCTTGAATAAACCCTCTACGAAAGGTTCGGTTTCTTCATATATGACCACCTTCTCCAGACTTTTGACAAACTCCCTGACTTTTTTTCGGGGAAGCGGAAGAGTTCCCAGTTTCAACAAGGGTAGCTTCTGATCTAAGCATTGCTCAGCCTCTTTGATCAGCGTGTAGCCCATGCCGCAGCCGACCAGCCCAACTTTCCCCTTACCCTTCTCAATCCAGTTGTATGGGCTTTCTTCCATGATCTCCTGGAGGAGGGGCTGTTTCTCATTCAGCCAGCGGTGGCGGATTTGTGGCCGTTTCAAACCCCCGAATTTGGGTACCTCCACTCCACTCATGATGAAGCGCTCCCGGTCTGGTTCATAATGGGCTGCGGGAAGTTCTTTCGGCAGATCCTCAAACTCGATGATCCCCCGGGCGTGGCAGACCCGGGTAACTGGGCGGAGGCAGAAGACCAGCTCGGTCTTCTCCGAGAGATCAAAGGCCTCCTTGACCATCGCTTTCGCCTCCTGCGGAGAGCAGGGGTCAAAGACGGGAAGGTGAGCGTACTGGTGCACCAGAATGCGAGTGTCCTCTTCATTCTGCGACGACAGGCCGCCCGGATCATCGGCCGAGATTAAAACCAAGCCTCCCCGAATTCCTGTGAAGTTGACGTGCATCAGAAAATCTGTGACCACATTCGTCCCGTTGTGCTTCATTACGGGCATAGCTCGTACATGGCATAGGGAGGCGCCGGTGCAAAGCTCAAAAGCTACCTTCTCGTTGTTGGCCCACTCCACGTGTACGCCCGGGACCCCCAGGCATTCTTCCACGATTTCGGTGGCCGGGGTTCCCGGGTAACCAGCCACCACCCGGACTCCAGCCTCGAGCGCCCCGCGGGCGATGGCCGTGTCTCCCATTACATAACGTTTCTCCTTCATCTTCTTATCTCTCCTCATCTTCAAGGGTGTTCAGGGAAAAGGCACTCCTTTTTACTCATCATGCTTAATATATGATGGCTTCGTAAAAAGTCGTCATTCCCGCGGAGGCGGGAATCCAGAAACCACGAAACCCTTTAAAAAGACTGGATTCCCGTTTTCACGGGAATGACGGAATAGCGAATTTATGGGTTTCCACGATTTCATTAATATATGATGACTCAAATTTGTCAGAAATATGATGATTTTTATCATGGAGAAACCTGTTAGGCAAGAGAAATCATTTAGGTTGAATTTGTCATCTTTTCATGCCACATTAAAAAAAAGAATATATGAAACCACAGAGGTCTCAAAGAAATCCCCTGCATTACTAACGTGCAAAATCCCCCCCAACCCCCCTTTACAAAGGGGGGCAGGGGGGATTTCTGGGATGGCGTGGTGCTATAAGCCAAAGTTATCATTTGGGTTGCGGCTAGGCCGCGCTGTGGCCTCTGTGGTTAGATTTTGGCAATATCGTAAGGAAGTTGGAGGGAACCGATGAAAATTGAATTCCTTGAGGCGCGTGATCTGCCCGACGCCTGGTTCCAGTGTGTTTACCGGATTCTCGATTCCGGTCATATCTATGAGATCGATAAAGGCAGCTTCCAGGGACAAAAACGGCGGGAGTTTGACTTCATCGTCGTTAAGATCAATTTCCCTGGTACCCGTCCTCTGATTCCAGACATTCCCCCAGGCTTAGGAATTCCTCCTCCGACCACAATGGAGTATGTGAATCAGTATATGCGGTACTGGATCACCGACGAACGGCAAAAAGGCGAGACCTATACCTATGGCGAGCGTCTGACTAATCCGAAGGTCAATGATATCCCTTTAGGAGTAAATCCCATAGAGGAAGTAATCAAGATGTATAAAACCTCTGGCCCGGGGACGAACCAGGCCACCATGGAAGTGGGCATGCCCCAGGACATTGTCAATCCCGACCCGCCCTGCCTGCGTCTGATTGACACTCGCGTGCGCTACGGGAAGCTCCAATTCATCGTTTATTTTCGTTCCTGGGATTTATGGGCTGGTTTCCCAGCAAACCTCGCTGGGATTCAACTCCTGAAGGAATACATGGCCCAACAGATCGGAGTTGAGGATGGAGAGATCATTGCTCTCTCCAAAGGCCTGCATCTTTATGAGTACACCTGGGACCTGGCCAGACTGCGTACCTATCGTTCGTAAAAGAAATTTTTTTCACCACAGAGCCACAGAGCACACAGAGAATCGTATAATTAGGCAAATGCCCTAGTGCCACAGCAAAAACAAAAAATACTATCAAGGATCGTAACGGAAAATTTGCATTGACGATTTAATAAACCTCTGTGCCCTCTGTATTACTAACTTGCAAACTCTCGAAATTTTGTTAAGCATAATCAGGCTGCAAGTTCTGAAAGTTTTGTAATTGGGATATGTTGCGTATGAAGAATGGCAGTAACAATTCCCCGCCCATTATTGGTCAGTACATATCGAAGCGTGCGTGGCACTTTTCGGATGATCCCGTGGGCGCGGAGCATGCGCAAGCGATGGGTGATTCGAGCAGAAAGGC
>JACRCA010000132.1 GCA_016234425.1 Deltaproteobacteria bacterium
ATGGCCCTCCGTCGCAGCGGGAAGTTATCCATAGCCCCGGAGCGACGTCTTTCAACTAACGGGTGAGCGGAGGGGTTGTGGATAACTTCCCGCCCCTCCCATTAGAATCAACCTTTTGGGTTGCGGCTATGCCGCGCTGTGATCTCTGTGGCTAAATATTCTTTCCGGCATAGGCTGCGGCCAGTTTTCCAGCCAGGTAACCTGTGGAAATGGCCACCCCACCGCCAGATTTTTCCGACATAGAATCTGCCCGGGCAATGATCCCTCCGGCAGCGAAGAGGTTCGAGTAAATGGTTTGGCCTCCAGAGCCGATGGGTCTCAGGTTTTCATCCACCTCTACCCCAAAGCCATTGAAGGGTTGACCTTCTGTACCGAGGAGGCGGGGATGAAACCATTCTTTGCGATTCTGCGGATGTAATACAGGCAGATCGAGAAGGGTTTCGTAAATCTTGCCCCGGTCTGAACCGAGCCCGCGCCCGAAAAATTTTCCCGTGGCTAAGATAAAGGCTGAAGCCTTGTAAACAGGGCCTTTTTTCGAACTTCCGAGTGAGAACCCTACAAGCCTTCGTTGTTCGGCGATGGGCCTTATCACTGAAAGACCTATAACCAGGCGTACGCCCCTTGCCCTGAGGTGAGTTTTAAGCAGGTTATATAAGCGGATGCCAGGAACCGAAGGGGGTGGTATGGGGACTTCGAAGATTTCTGTATTTAGCTTTTCTTTCAGGTCCTTCCAAGCTTCGAAAGAAGAATGTAGCCCAATTACAGCAGGCAAACCCAGCCTCTCTCCGGGTTTAATAAAAATTTTGGCCTTTTTCGCGAACGCTTCCCTAAAGCTTTTCCCATCGAAAGCTTTGGCCAGGTTCAATCCGTTGAGGGCTTTGCCCGCCAAATCCAATCGCTCCATGATCTCTGCCCTGAAGGAGGGAGCGATCCTTCCCTGGGAATGTAAGATATTCAAATTCTCCGCAGCCAAGAAAGGAGGAAAATCTTTGAGTCCTTCGAAACCGAGGAGAAGGATAGACCCTGGAATGGAAAGGGTCCCGCTTCTCATGGTCTCGGGAACCAAACACGTCGGGTGAAAGGTACCCAGAGGCGTGGGAATTAGAAAATTGGAATCAAAAGATCCTGTATAGGGAATTCCACCCGAGCGAACGAGTCCTTGGAAATAGGCCAGAGCGAAAAGAAGTCTTTCTTGGCCTACTTTGACGTAAGGGTGATGCGGATGATTTTCCCTTCAATTGGGTTAAGGCTGTTGCAGGAGAAGAAAGAGGGGTCAGGGAAGTACCGGGGCAATATCCCAGGACATCGATGCAGCCAGTTGTTAAAGGAAGCGAGCCCATACCTCTGGCCAGTATCAAAACCCGGGCTGCCTGACTTTGGGCAGCTTCTGCAGCCATGAGTCCTGCAAGTCCAGCACCTATGATGATGACGTCGTAATGCATTATCAATATGGAAAGTTAAGGGTTAAAGATTCTTCTAATTTCTTAACTCTTCATTTTTCACTCCTCCCTTTTCACTTCTTTATAGGTGGTCCAGGTTAAAGAGCTCAGCATAAAGAGCCTGAATCAACTGTTCCTCTCTTAGCTGAGGTCCCCAGAGAACAGGCCTGATTCCCTTCCATCTTTCTTCTAAAAACTCCTTTAAGATAGAAAGCGACTTGCCCAGCGGGATTTTTCCTGCTTCTGATAAGAGGGCGGTAAGACGAGGCGAACAGAACCCTCCCTGGCAAGGGCCCATGCCAGCCCGGGTTCTTTCCTGAACCTCCTTTAAGCTCAGGTAAGGCAAGTTCTTGATCTCCTGAGACACTTCTTTTTTGGTTACAAGCTCGCACTCGCAAAGAATCTCGTCGGGTTGCCGAAGGGCGCTCCATTCCAAAACCCGCCGCAGCCGAGCCCCCAAATCACGAAAAGTGTATTCTGCAGGAAAGGGAAGGGGCTTTTCGGCGGTCGAGCAAGGGGTTTTATTCCCCATCTCTTTGCCAAGGGCATCCACTGTTCGTTCGGCCATCAGTCGGTATGTAGTCAGTTTGCCGCCCACGATTGAAAAGAAACCTTTGATTCCGTCAATTTCTCCATGATCTATCAGGAGAAAATCACGAGTAATTTTTCGACTGTCTTCATCCGCTTCCCGCGCCCCCATGAGGGGCCTGACGCCAGCGTAGGCCCGGATGGCCCGTGTGGAATCAACCTGGGGGAGCATTTTCTCTCCTTCAGAGAGGAGTAGATCAACTTCCTGCTCATCAACTGACGGGTCTTCGATCTCATCAGTAGTCTGCGAGGTGGTCCCGATGATCAGAACGGGACCATGCGGAACAAGAATGTCGCCACTGGAGGGCGGTCGGCAGCGGTTGATTATGGAGTTCACCAGGCGTTGATTCAGGACGACCAAGCTTCCTTTGGAAAAAACGATTTCCAGGGAGGCCCCGGCCATCAGGGCTACCTTACCTGCCCAGATCCCGGCAGCTAATTTGAAAAATTTCTTCGTTTCTTGAGTCTTTCGCAAGTACACCATGGATGAGTCTTCCATCAGTTAGGATGGCTATAACTTCCCGGTGGGGGAAAAACTTCGCTCCTAAACGCTCAGCCTCTTCCACGTTGGCACGGATTAGGCGGAAGGGATCAATCGAGCCATCTGGTACACGAATGGCCCTTTTTATCTTCGGTGAAAGGGCTGGTTCTTTCTGCAATACTTCCGCCACCGGGGTTTCTTCCGCAGGAAGGCCCAGGCCTTTGCAGGCCCTGAGAAGTTCCTCAGGATAGTTTGGGGGGTCCTGGGGCAAAGAGAGAAAGAACCCACCGGTATCCTCGATACAGGGAGAGGCAATCTTTTTCAGGATCTGGTTTTCGGCGAGGCATTCCCGGGCCGAATCAGGGTCATTCACTGCATACCTGGCACCGCTATGCAATAGACCATGATTTCTCCCGGAGGTCCCGCTGGTCAGCTCATCCCTCTCCAGAAGTATGGCCTCAATCCCTCTCAGAGCAAGGTCGCGGAGCACCCCTGCTCCTGTAGCGCCACCCCCGATGACCACAACTTCAGTTTTCATGGTCAATTAGCCTTCAGCATTCAGCGATCAGCTTTCAGCTAAAAGCTTTTTTCTTATTTTGCTGATGGCTGTCTTTATTTGATAATCTCGGCCACACTCTCCCAGACATAGTCGGGTTGAATATTTGATTGCCCCAGAGTTTCCCGATTGGTTACCCCGGTAAGCACCAAGGCAGTGGCCATCCCCACTTTTTTTCCCATGAGTATGTCGGTCTCCAATCGATCACCTACAAGAAGACAATCCCGGAGATGTAGGCCCATTGCGTCCACAGCGATCTGAATCATGATTTCAGAAGGTTTGCCCACGATGGTTTCAACTTTCTTCCCTGTAGCTCCTTCAACGGCCCCAATCATGGCGGCGCAATCCGGGATTTCTCCACCTTCCACTGGGCAGGTGCGATCTGGGTTTGTGGCTACGAAATGGGCTCCCCTTTTTACGGCCTGCAGGGCGATGTTCAATTTGTGGTAATTGAAAGTCCGGTCGAAGGAGGCGATAACAAATTGTATCTCTCCCGGCTCCTCGCTGAAGCGAAATCCCTTTTGGGCCATTTCGGCGATGAGGGGAGGCTCTCCGATGATAAAGACGGTGGCACCCGGAGCCTTTTTGGAGAGCCATTGGGCCATGACTAAGGAGGAGTTGATTACCTCTGAGGGTTCTGTTGGAATACCCAGGCGGCTGAGTTTGGCGGCGTAATCCTCGCGCGTCTGCAAGGGCTTGTTGGAAAGATATACGATCCTTTTACCCAGGATTTTCAATTTTTCAATGGTTTCTTTGGCCCCGGAGATAAGCTTCTCTCCCCGATAGATCGTTCCATCGAGATCGAAGATATAACCGGAAAATTTTAAAGCCTCCATGCAGGGTCCTTTATATTCTCGGGCATTATGAGGCCTTCACTCATATTTCTAAATTTATGAGCCAGAAGGAGTAGTTGTCAATGACAAAAATTATTCCGGGGATCTGGGAAATTTTTCTCTCTTCTCGGAAGGGGCCAATTTCTCTGACATTGTTGTTGACTTTCCTTCTCCCCTACGTTATTTTTTGGCATTAAAGGCCTTCGCCGAGTGCGCAAAGGTGTTTTGGAAAATTTGTGGCCTTAATTATGAAGACTGGAAAACTCTGGGGTAAGAGGTTTGAAAAAAAGCCAGCGGTTTTGGCAGAGACCTTTACCTCTGGAAGGGATGTGCGGGCAGTCTTACCCGCGGACGAACGGTTGATCTCCTATGATCTCTGGGGAAGCCGGGCCCATGTGGTCATGCTCTGTAAGCAGAAAATACTTCCTCGAAGAGAATCCTGGTCGTTGCTTCAGGGATTAAAGGAAATCGAAAGACTCTGGAAAAGGGGCCAATTCCATCTCGACCCATCCAGGGAAGATGTACATAGTAATGTAGAGGGCCTATTGATTGAAAAATATGGCTTGGAAGTGGGAGGAAGACTCCATACAGCCCGTAGCCGCAATGACCAGGTATTTTTGGATATACGCCTTTACCTGCGGGATTGTACCCTTGATTTCACCTCAGAGCTTGCTGCGATACTGAATGTCCTCAACAATCGGGCTAAA
>JACRCA010000004.1 GCA_016234425.1 Deltaproteobacteria bacterium
CCATTCGTTAAGGGAGAAGGGGCATATTTTCTCTATGCCAACAGAAATAAAAAAAGCCTGACCCTGAACCTGCAAACCGAGCAGGGCCGAAATATTCTCTTGCAGCTGGTGAAGGACGCGGATATTTTTGTGGAAAATTTCAGACCCCAAGTAAAAAAGAGACTCAATATAGATTATCCAACTTTAAAAGGGATCAATCCGCAGCTCATCTATTGCAGCATTTCCGGGTTTGGTCAAACCGGACCTTTGGCCGATCGTCCGGGTTTCGATCAAATTGCCCAAGGGATGTCTGGGCTAATGAGCGTAACAGGTTTTGCAGAAACCGGGCCTACGCGTGTAGGAGTGGCCATCGGAGATTCGGTCTGCGGCATTTTTGCCGCCTATGGCATTCTGCTCACCGTAATAGAAAGAAATAAATCTGGATTAGGGCAATATATAGAGACTTCCCTCTTAGAGGGACTGGTGGCCATATTGGGTTTTCAGGTTGCCAAATATTTCGCTACGGGGGAGACTCCTCTGCCACAAGGGAACGATCACGCCACCAACGCCCCCTATGGCACCTATAAAACAAAAGATGGGTACATCAATATCGCGACCGCTACGCAAAGAATGTGGGAAATCTTATGTCAGATCCTGCGGATGGAGGAGTATACGAATGACCCCAGGTTTAAGACGAATGACGATCGAGTACAGCATAAAGGAGAGTTAAAAGACATCCTGGAGAGTAAGTTAGCAGGCCGAACCACGGAAGAATGGGTGGAAATCCTCAATGGCGAAGGAATTCCCTGCGGAACAATCAATACCATAGACCAAGTTTTTCAAGATAAACAAGTTCTGCACCAAGAAATGCTTTTAGAGGCCGACCATCTAAAAGCAGGGAGAATAAAAATGATCGGATTTCCCGTCAAATTGGAGAGAACCCCAGGCAAAGTTTCCATGGCTCCTCCCACTCTCGGTCAGCATACCCGGCAGATTCTAAGGGGGCTCAATTACTCCGATGAAGAAATAGAAAATTTAAAGCAGAGAGGGATTATTTAGTGGAGGGGCTCATGGTGGGCCGCTCAGGAGGGTGACCGATGGAAGATCAACTGAATAAATTAAGAAAACTCCGGGATAGAGCCTTGTTAGGAGGCGGCCCGGGGCAGATGCAGAAGCAGCGGGAACAAGGGAAGTATACAGCCGCAAAGGATGCGGAGGGGCCCTCTTCGCCATGGGCGGGCATAAAGTTCACGAGACGGATTTGGCGCTGGCCTGGCCCACTGCCGAATTTGCCGTGATGGGGGCGGAAGAGGCGGTGGAACTCCTCTATCGCAGGGAACTGAGCAGGGCCGCAGACCGGGAGGAGTTGAAAAAAGGTTTGGTTACGGAATATCGAGAAAAATTTGCTAACCCCTATTACGTGGCTTCTCGCATGGTGATTCATAACATAATTGAGCCAAGAGAAACCCGGAAAAAAATCATCAGAGGCTTGGAGTTTGCCGCTGGCAAAAAAGTTCCCCGCCTCCCGAGAAAACATGGCAACATTCCTTTATGAGGCTCGCCTTGGGAAATTTAAACAGAGCCTATATCATTGACCCATCCAAAAATCGATTTCTATAATTACTTTAGGAATATTCATCTAAGCTCGATAAATAAGTTAGTTAGAAAATCGCCCGAATATCTCCCCTTCAGGCCTTGGCGTGACGGGAGGGGATGAAGATCTGCTGGCCGGGCTTTTAGGAAAGAGGAAAGGAAGATGTCTCATCCCAAGCTAAAAATCTGGCAGTTATCGGCAAGAGACCTCGATTTCCTGGTAGAGACTGTCTCTCCAGAAGTAAAAAATAAGGAAAGGCTCAAGCAGATCATCCGAGAAGATGAGGATTTTCGCAACTCGTTCATCGGGGACGAAAAAGTATTCCGGAGACTGATGGATGAGGAAGAGACCTTCCTCAAAATCTCGCCGCCCCTTTTCTTCGAGATTCTGCTGCGGAAGGCCGCTCATGAGCTGGAGGGAGTGAGCTATACGGTCGAAAAAACCAGCACTATGAAAATCCCCATATTCGATACGAAAGAGGTGGCCGAGCTCTTAAACAATGAACCCCTTCTCCTCTACCTGGCTGACATGCTTTCATCCTTTACCAGGATCGAGAGCTACACCATCCCGATCTTGATCCGAAAGGGGATCTGGGAAAAAATTCGCTTCAACGACATGGACGTCCTCAGCCTGATGAGCTTCTGCCAGATGGTGGATGATGAGTATAGGCTTGGGTTTTATAAAAGGATCGCAGACATCTGCCTTTTCATTCTCGGCATATTCCCCGATTATGCCGAGCGGGACTACCGTTATCTTTTCTCAGGTCAGGTAAGACCCCATATCCGAGGAAAACTGAGGATCAGCCCGCAAGACTACGCCGAAGAAGGCCGTAAATTCTATAAGCTCGCAGCCGAGCATCCTGCGGCCAGAGAACTGGAGTTGTCTGAGATTTTCTGGGCCCTGCATCGGGAGTTTCAAAAGGCCAAGAAGCCATTAAATTTCATCGCCGAGCATTACATTCAGTATAGAAGGTATAAATTCTTTGGCTAAGCCAGGAAATCTGGCTTGATCCACTCCTTCCTGTAGCTATCTGTTGAATTTACAACCGGCTGCGATCCCGCCTTAGCACCCGGCATTCTTTCAAGAATTTCTCCAGGACCTCGTAAGGCTGAGCCCCGACAACTGCCTGCCCATCGATCACAAAAGTGGGAACCGCCGTTATACCCATCCGATAGGACAGTGACCAATCCTCATCAACCGCTTTCCTGAAAGCCCTCGATTGAAGGACCTCTTTGGCCTCTTCTTCCGGAAGCCCTACAGATTTTGCCAGGCTCAACCCTACATCCATTTTGCCAATATTCTTTCCAGCAACAAAATAAGCCCGAAAGACGGCGTCGTGAAATTTATCTCCCTGGCCTTTGGATTCGGCCCACTTGCCCAACTCCTGGGCCAGCCGGCTGTTGCAGGTCTTCTTCCGTTCGCCCCAGGGCAAACCCAGTTCATCGGCTACCTGCTTCAAACGGGAAAGCATCTGCGAAATATCAATGTTCCGGCCCCTGAATAGTTCTTCAAGAGTAAGCCCTTCTTCAGGAGTATCCGGATGAAGAGGAAAAGCCCTCCATCGGATTTCAATCTCAAAATTCTTTTTCAACTGTTTAATACGCCCGGTACTGAAATAACACCAGGGTCAAATGTAGTCAGAAAATATTTCCAGAATCTTCGGCTCGCTCATGATTCCTCCCAAATCATATTTCTCCCATATTCCCATTCTATCTCTCTCCCCCTATACCTATTCTCTTTGCCAATATTAGAAGATTTGGTCCCATTTTGCCCCACAAAAATGCTATATTAAGCGAGCTGAAAGATTACTTGGCAAAAACCAAGAAGGCTAAGAATATGCCAGAAGTGGTTATTGTGGATGGGGTGAGGACGGCCATCGGACGCATGGGGGGCAACCTGGCCGGGTTCCGGGCTGAAGATCTGGCGGCCATAGCAATCGAAGGACTTGTGCAGAAGACAAAGATTAACCCGCAAGAGATTGATGACGTCATCGTCGGTATCGCCGCAGTGTTTGAAAAAATATAAAGGATTTTCATGTTTACTTTCGACATTCATCTCCATACCGATTATTATTCCGGCTGTTCAGTCATCAGCCCGGAGCAACTGATTCGGCGGGCCATCCAAATGCGTTTGGATGGCATTGCTATCACTGAACATGGCATTCGCTGGCCTGACGATCGATTGGACCAACTGAGAAGACTAGCCGATCCGTACAACCTCATCCTCATCAATGGCCAGGAAGTCCACACCTATAGCCCCCAAAATGGGATGGAAGGAGAATATCTGGTCTTCGGTGTGAAGAAGAGCCTGGGGGCGGATTTTTCAGCCCAGGAGCTTGTGGAGAGAGTTCATGGGGAAGGCGGAATCCTAATCGCTGCCCACCCGTATAAGTGGTCTCGCCATGGGCGGCAGCGCTACTATGGCGCCGGGGATCGGATCTATGAACTCAAGCTCGATGCTCTCGAGCTCTACCATCCCCATCATGACGAAGAATCCCTCGAAAAAGTTCGCCGGGCAATGGAAAAGCTCGGCTTACCAGGCACGGGCGGCAGCGATGCTCATCAAGTGCAGGCCATCGGCTCCTGTGTGACCATTCTTACAAAGGAAGTCCGCAGCGAGGAAGATTTCATCCGGGAGATCCGGGCTGGAAATATCCACGCCGAGAAGAGGGGCCACCCAAAATAGCCCGACTAACGCCTTTCCCTTCGTCCTCAACTTAAATCCCACCATAGCAAAGCATAACCAAAGATCAATTAAAGAGTGAAGTTTAGATCGGAAAAGCCTTTATCGATCTTCAATGCTAAACGGGCAGGAAGAGCCCTAAGATAAATTCGAAAGGTAGCCCACCTTAGCCAGAAAATCCCCCGACTATCTTCCCTCCTTTGCTTTGTCCCGCCATGGCGGGATTCACGGGTGTGGAG
>JACRCA010000131.1 GCA_016234425.1 Deltaproteobacteria bacterium
ATAAAGCGGGCAACAAGCTTGTCATTCCTGCGGAAGCAGAGCTTGCCCCGCACTTGATGCGGGGAATCCACAATCTTCGATATGGTTCCCTGCTTTCGCAGGGACAAGCCTGGATTCCCGTTTTCACGGGAATGACAGCACAACTGAAACAGCAAAAGGGCCTTTTCAAAAAGCTAAACTGTTACCAAAAATCAGATTTCAAAAATCAAAATTACAATCCCCAAACCAATATCTATTTTTCCAGATTTCCTATTCCATGAATTTTGGAATTTTGGTCTGTCGTTTTGGATTTTGATAATTGATTTTTGGATTTCATCCACTCCCCTTGTCGCCTTTCCACTCTCTGAGCCGCAAAATCATCCTCCATATAAAGGCCACAAGCAGAGTTCCGCTGATCAGGATGATGAAGCTAGCCGAAAAGAAAGAAGCCAGGAATTCGCCGGGATGCTTCAATTTATAAGCCCGGATCATTTCCTCTATGCCAAACTCCAGAAAGAAGATAGCAATTGCCGAGAAGATTATGAACCGGACCCACCAGAACACCCTAAGCTCCTTTTCTCTCCTTTTCCATGATCGTCATTAAAGACCGCACGTAGGGTCCATCTTTGCGCCAGACATGGCAACTGTCCATCACCCGGGAGATGGCCGGGTGATCCAAAGAGCGAGCCCCGAGGCTTCTTCCGTAGGCGGCCCAATAGCCTTGTACGGCCGCTGGCCCGAGGGTCAGGAACAGGTTCGTCAGGTGGGAGCACCCCCGCACATCCCCGATCAGGTCCTTCACCTTTTGGGTGAAACCCGTGATGATTTTAAGGCCCACCAGTTTTTGCACTCCCGGCAAAACTTCTGGACACATTTCTCGCGGAATTCGGGGCATCTCCGCCTCAACGGCGGAGATGGTCAGGTCTGGCCCTTGAACCCAAATCCGGGCAATGAGGTGGTGGACCAAAACTGGCCCCCTTTTTTGATCCCCCGCAGGCATAGGAGGAATTCTCTGATCAGCCAATTCCCCTTCCACCAGAACTCGGTGATCCCCGAGATCATACGTGCGGATTTCGATCTTTCGGGTATGGACTAATTTCCCTCTGTTCTCTGGCAACTCCTTTCTTTCATCCATTTCAATGGCCTTTTCTTTCCTTTCTTTTTTTAGCCAACTTTTGAAAGAAGATCTCTGCAGGATTCTCCACTGAGGGCAGGCTGATGATCTGTCCGGAGGTTACGGAAAAGCGCTCGTCAGCCTTCAAGGCTTCCAGGAGCTCGCGGTAAGTATAATTAGGGTTAACCATCAGCTCTTCCACGATGCGGTGAGCTAAATCTGCTAAGGGTAAGACCTTTTCATCCTGCAAGACCTGCCAGGCGATCTGCCGGCTTTCGCTTAACAACTCTTCCTTGGGTTCGGCAGATTTTGCGGTTTCCAGATCGTAGCGCGGAAAGCTATCCACAGGAAGCGTCCCGGATTCCTGGCGGATGGCTCCCTCCCGATCTTGGTAAAGCTTCTTGGCAACCCCAAAAATTTCCGCTCCCCGGCGAATTCGGCGAGCCATTTCTAAATTCCTTAAAAGTTGCTTCAGGGCCTCGTTGGCTCGGTGAATCCGTTACAGTCGAGCCGTCCCAGATTCCCCTCGTTCTACCTGCCAGATAATTAAAAAGAGCCTACCAGTGTGATTTTAGCTAAATTACCCCTCCGAACCAAGGAAAAAATTTAAAAGCTTAGAAGGATATTTTTTGGAATGGGCCTTCGCAGGGTTGGCCGAGGCGAAACCAGATTTCCGGTGGCTTCCCCTCCTGTAGCCTAAAGACAATGGCGGACACAGTGATTCCGCCGCTTTTACTTCCCGGGAGGCGATGGCGGCAGATGGCCAAGTGGCCAGGGCCATTTAGATGGTCCCGGGCAAAGGAGATGAATTGGAGAATCTTAAAGGGGGGGTCTTTCATCAAGGATTGGATGCGATCCAGCCGAATAGAGGAGCTCCGGTCGATTTTTCCATTCAGGTCCGCCATGGAGGGGAGAAGATAATGGTTCGTGTGAACGAGAACTCCTTCGGAGATATTTCTCATCTCCAAGCGCTCCGGGTTGTAGACTTCCAGAAGAACGAGATTTTTCTGATCGGCCAGCAGGTAATGGATCGGAGATCGCATCCCCTCTTCCCGGAAGATTTTCAGGGCTTCTTCGCCAGAAGCAGCTCGGCCAAGAACACTCTCGATGCGCAAATGCTTGCGTAGCCGATCTTTGATGCTCGCCGCCGAGGCGTTGACGATGATCAACCCTTGCTCATTTATCCCTGCGGTCAAACGGCTATTTTTGCGGGAGGCAATGCCGAGGTAACTGTACCCCGACGAAGAGGTTTCTTTCAGCAGGAACTGTTCTTCCTGCTTCATGAGGTCGCGGGTTTTGCCCACGAGAACCCCTCCTCCTTCCACGGCACTTCCGATGGCTGCGTAAAGGGTGCAAGCCGGGCTATCCCTCCTTAAAACCAAGCTGAAGGCCAAGATAGAAAGGGCGGCTAGCGAAGTAACCCCTCTCAGGTTCATCACAGTCTCCGTTGACGTAAAATTAGGTCCGGCTATATTAGCATAATCGGAAAAAAGAGGGGATTTTTTTAGATCCAATTTTTAATCTGCTGAGCGGTGGGTTCAGAAAAAAGGCGGATGTATAGAAATGCTCACAGGCTGGAGGAATATCGGATTCCGGGCGGGCAAGAAATCACGTGGGTTTCGGTCCACTCTGGTCTTTCGTTTCTTCTTTGGGCTTTTCGGGGGTTCCTTCTTCGATTGATTTTATGCCCCCCTTGAAATTCTTTATCGCTTTACCCAGGCCTGCCCCAATTTCGGGCAGCCGCTTGGCCCCGAAAATCAGGAAGACGATGGCCAGGATTATGATCAACTCTGTAGAACCGATATTGGGAAGCAAGATTCTCACCTCCTGTTTTTTTATTTATTATATTACGGCTCCATTATTTAATCAAGGGGAAAACTTAATCGAAAAAATGGGACACGAATTGCTGATAATCCCAGGCCACGAAACCCTTGGTCATCTTGGCGACTCCCTTAAAATAGGGGGACTCGGCCTCCTGAAATAGGCGGTCGCAAAAAGGAGGCACCCAGACAACCAAATGCTCCCGGAAAAAATCCTGCTGCATTTTTAACAGCGCATTCTTCGGCTGCGCCTCTTCCGCTTGAGTGGCCTTTTGGCAGAGGTAGAAGACAAACTCCAATTCCGCTCCGATGTGATCGTCGGGGAAAGAGCGCTCCGGATTTATGACCAATCCTGCTTCCAGGTACTTTCTGCGGACCGCCAACGTCTCTTCCTGCATGACCAGCCCGCTTTCTGACCGATAGACCGATTCAAACAGGGGAACGGGGAAAGGTCCCACGAAGAGGCGGGTGAACTCCAGCAAGAGGTTGGGCACGAGAAGGTTGCTTGTGGGGGAGGAAATGACTGATGAAAGAAGTTCGACCCCTTCATCCAAATCTGGATGATATCCGCGCAAATTTTTCAGGACATCTTCTTCCTTCAGGGCCTGGACAAAATCCGGGGTGGGCTCTTGCAGGAAAAAGTACCGCAAAAGGTCATAGACATTCTGCCGGGCTTTCATGAGCTGCTGAAATTCATCGGGTTCCATGAGAATTTCCATCGGGCAAAACCTTCAGTTCTACCCTTTGGGGGGATGCGCCTCCCTTCAACGTGGAAACCATCCCGCGGACCGTGCTACCGATGGATTTTTGCACGAAAGGGGAGAGGGGAATTTCTTTTCCGTTGACCCACAGCCGCACTGGGGGAGATTTCTTACCCTGGAGAAATTTCTCCTCAATCAGGTTCACAAGTCCCCGGGCGTCGTTCAAATCAAAGCAGGGCACGCCCACATCAATTAGCTGATCGGCCGCGATGGCCAGGAGGTTGTCCTCTTTCTGGCAGAGAAGGTCCTGGTGCATTTCTTTGCGGAAGACCTCGATCTTAGGCTGGCTATTCTTCCTGAATCCCTCGGAGAGAATAAGGTCCACGTCTTGAATGTACTTATCCCGAAGCTCCGTGAGATCGGCGTCATGATCCACATCGCGGATTACGGCGAGTTTCGTAGGGGAAGAGATGACTACGGTGTGCGCCCCGGCTTGCTTGTGCCGCCAGCTATCTTTGCCCTCCCGGTCCACCTCGAAGCCGTGGACATCGTGTTTGACCGTGGCTACCCGGTAGCCGCGGCGCACGAACTCCGGGACAAGTTTTTCGATGAGAGTGGTCTTTCCGCTGTCTGATTTTCCGACAATAGAAATGATGGGAGTCATGATTTACGCTACCATCCTTCTCCTGAGGTGTCAACCGCCAGTTAACCCTCGCCCACCCCTGATTCTCCGCGGATGCTCTGTTTCTTATCTGTCTCGGCCCAGGCAAGAGGTCCCTAAAATCAATGGGTTGGGCCAGCCCAGAACCTTGACAAGAGGGTGGTTTTTTGTTATTTTCAATTCGCCCTCTTTCGATTAGAGTGCTAAAGAGGCTATCCTATGAGCGCAGCGTTCACGGAAAGAGACCGGAAGGTCCTGCAGGCGATCATCATGGATTACATCCAGACGGCAGAACCTGTGGGGTCCTGGACCGTTTCCAAAAAATACAAAATGGAACTCAGCCCGGCAACGATCCGAAACGTGATGGCTGACTTGGAAGAGATGGGTTTTCTAATCCAGCCGTACACTTCGGCCGGCCGTGTGCCCACGGACCGGGCTTTTCGCTACTATGTCGACAGTATCTTAGAAGTTCGCCAGCTGAACAAGATTGACCGCCATCGGATCGAATTGGGCTTGCAGGATGAAAGGCTGGACATAAATGAAATGATGAAACGGGCCTCCTCTTTGCTCTCCCTCCTCTCCAAGCAAACGGGAGTCGTTCTGGCACCGCGCTTTGGTAGCGATGTATTCAGACATATTGAGTTCATCAACCTGCTAGAGAAAAAGATTCTCGTGATCATCGTCTCCCAATCGGGAGGAATGCAGAACAAGATCATCGAGTCCGATGAGCAGACGAGTCAGGATGAGCTGGACAAGTACAGCAAATACCTGACTGAGATCATGGGGGGGTTGAGCCTAAAGGAAGCCCGGCGCAGGATCATGGAGGAGATGAAGAAGGAGAAGGTGCTCTTCGATAAACTGATGTACCGTGCCCTCCAGCTCAGCCAGAAAGCGTTGGCCGACGAAAGGGAAGGGAACCTTTACATCGATGGCCAGACCAACATCATGAAATCTCCAGAGTTCGCCGACCTGGAGAAGATGAGAGGCCTTCTTCTGGCTTTTGAGGAAAAGACGAAGATCGTCAAACTCTTGGATAAAGCTTTATCCGCCCAGGGGATCCAGATCTTCATCGGCGCGGAAAATGAGCTCAGCGAAATGCAGAGTTGAAGCGTGGTGGCCGCGCCCTACTGCAAAGATAATTTTACTTTGGGAACACTGGGAGTCATCGGCCCGACGCGGATGGATTATTCCAGCATCATCCCCATCGTGGATTATACCGCCCAAATCGTGGGGAAAATCCTGGAAAGCATGGATTGAGAGGAGTGGCCGGGTACCGGGCCAGAGAGAGGAGTTTAAGCAGAAAAGGAGAAAGTATTTTGGGCGAGAAAAAAAAGAATAATCATAAAAATAAGGAAGAAAAAAAAGTCTGGGAGGCTAGTTCAGAGGAGCTGAAAGCAGAAGAAGCCAGGCAGGAAGAATCCCGGCCGCAGGATGAAAAGGCGGAGGAGCCGAAAGAGGAAAGGAAAGAGCCAAGCCCACTGGAAAAGATGCAGGCAGAACTTGCGGAAAAAAGCCGGGAAGCAGCCGAATACTTCGATAAATGGCTGCGCTTGCGAGCGGAGTTTGAGAATTTCAAAAAACGGATGCAAAAGGAAAGGGCTGACCTGATGAAATTTGGCAACGAAAGCCTCCTCCGGAGTATGCTCCCCATTGTGGATAATTTAGAACGGGCGGTCGACCATGGAAAAAGCGGCCAGGAAAACACTTCCCTCTTAGAGGGAGTGGAGATCACCCTGAAGCAGTTTTTTAATACTCTGGACAGGTTTGGTGTTAAGCCCATTTCCGCTGTCGGGGAGGTCTTCGATCCTGAGAAGCATGAGGCTGTCTCGCAAGAAGAAAGCGATCAGGAGCCCAATCGAGTGATCTCCGAAATCCAGAAAGGCTATCTATTCCATGACCGGCTCCTCCGACCGGCTAAGGTCATCGTCTCCAAAGTAAAAGCCAAAGGAAGTTAATGTTTAAAAGAGATTATTACGACCTCCTCGGTATTGATCCCTTGGCCAGTACCGCGGAGATTAAGAAAGCCTACCGCCGCCTCGCCCACCAATATCATCCGGACAAAAACCCAGGAAATCCAGCTGCAGAAGAGCATTTTAAACGGATCACGGAAGCCTACGAGGTCTTGCAGGATGCCCAGAAACGCGCGGCCTACGACCGGGGCGGCGCTTCGACAGGAAGGAAAGGGTTCGACCCATTCTGGGAAGCGGAGGACTTCTCTTCCCGCAAGGATTTTTTCGACGATATCTTTGAAGAAATTTTTGAAGACTTTTTCGGAACTCGGAGATCGCGGCAGAAGAAATCAAGAGGGGCAGACCTCCGTTACAACCTGGAAGTTTCTTTGGAGGAAGCGGCCTTTGGAGCGGAGAAGAAAATACAAGTCCCCCGGATGGCCATTTGCCCACTATGCCGCGGGAGCCGTTGCTCTCCCGGGACTGCCCCCATGACCTGCCCCATTTGCGCAGGATATGGGTCGCTTCATTCTCAGCGGGGGTTTTTCACCGTGGAAACGACCTGTCCACGTTGCCAGGGCGAAGGGCAGATTATCATTCGTCCCTGTCTTAAGTGTGGGGGAAGGGGGCACCTGAGAATAAGCCCGATTATCCACATAAAGATTCCGCCAGGAGTGGAAAACGGTACCCGCCTACGCCTTAAGG
>JACRCA010000128.1 GCA_016234425.1 Deltaproteobacteria bacterium
CTTTTCGTAGTGCTCCCGCTTGCGGATCTCCGAAAGGATACCGGCCTTTTCACACTGCTTTTTAAAACGTTTCAGGGCATTTTCGAAGGATTCCCCTTCTTTTATTCTTACCCCCGGCATTCATTTTTCCCTCCCTCCCTGACCAAGAACATTTTTGAAAATATTAATTATTTCATTAGGATAAATAAATTTTAGAGACGACCTACTGGTTCGTCTCTAAAAATCACCTTAACATGCCAATTATGAATGTTTTATAAGAAGCGATAATTTTTTATTGAAGCTTAAATTATCTATTTTAATATTTATCTCTTTAAAAAACAATCAATTTTTTTTCATTTCTTTCCTTTTTTTCTGTCCTTCTTCCAGCGATTATCAGTCTTCCCTAACCCGAATTCCCTTCTTTCTTAAAAATTCCTTAACTTCTTTCACCGTTTTCTGTCGGTAATGGAAAATAGATGCGGCCAGAACTGCGTCAGCCCTTCCTTCCACGAGCGCTTCTCGGAGGTGTTCGAGCGTTCCGGCCCCTCCAGAAGCGATTATCGGGATACCCAAAGCATCGGAGAATACCCGGGTTAAAGGAATGTCGTATCCTTCCTTCGTTCCGTCTCGGTCCATACTCGTAAGGAGGATCTCTCCTGCCCCGTTCTTCTCGGCTTTCCTCGCCCATACGAGAGCATCTATCCTCGTAGGGGTCCGACCCCCATGAATATAAACCTCCCAGGAGAGTTTTTTACCGAGCTCTGCGAACTCATCGCCATTCCCTGCTTTTATGACTTCATCCGCCCGGACCCATAAACCCGGTTCTGCTGGCCTTCTCTTGGCATCGATGGCCACCACAATACACTGGCTCCCGAATTTCTCCGAAGCTTCCCGAACAAGGTCTGGATCCTGCACAGCTGCCGTGTTGATGGAAACTTTATCGGCCCCTGCCTGCAGCAATTGCCGGATGTCATCCAGACTCCTCACCCCTCCACCCACGGTCAACGGCATGAAAACCTCCTCAGCAGTGCGGCGGACTACATCGAGGATGATCTGGCGACGTTCGGAGGAAGCCGTGATGTCTAAAAAAGTTAGTTCATCCGCGCCCTGCTCATCGTAAACCCGGGCGTTTTCCACAGGGTCACCGGCATCCCGCAGGTGGATAAAATTAATGCCTTTGACGACCCGGCCGTCCTTCACGTCCAGGCAGGGAATAATCCGTTTACATAGCATTTCAACCTTCCTTCCCATCTGCCAGGGCGATGGCCTCGGAGAGTTTTAGGGTTCCTGAGTAAAGCGCCCGGCCAACAATTACGCCGCTCACCCCTTCTTTCTCCAGGGGGATCAAGGCGGCGATATCTTCTATCGTGGAAACACCCCCCGAGGCGATAAGAGGAATTTTCAAAGTCCTGGCCATCTCCCGGGTAGCCTGGAGGTTCACGCCTCTCTGGGTTCCATCCCTCAAAACGTCCGTGTATATGATTACCGACGCCCCCAGCTCTTCGCACCTCTTGGCTAAGTCAACCGCTAAAATTTCAGTTTCCCTGACCCATCCAGATATTGCGGCCTTTCCGCCTTTAGCCGCGATGTCTACGCCCACCCGCCCCGACCATTTGGCACAGGCTTCTTTAAGGAACCGAGGGTCAGTGTAAGCTGCCGTCCCTATAATTACCCGCTGTATGCCCGTGGAAAGATAGTCATCGACCGTGTCCAGGTCCCTGATTCCTCCGCCGACTTGCACAGGAACATTGGATTTCTTCGAGATGGTCTGGATTACCCCTTTATTTCGAGGGGTCCCTTCCCGGGCCCCATCTAAGTCAATAAGGTGAAGAAACTTAGCGCCCTGATTCAGCCACTTCTCTGCCATGGCCACGGGGTCTTCTCCGTAGACAGTCTCCTGTTTGTAGTCTCCCTGGAAGAGGCGCACGCATTTTCCCCCCCGAATGTCAATGGCCGGGATGATCAGCATAGGGATAAACTCAATGAACAGTGATCATTGATCAATGCCCAATGAACAATGTTCCATGCCCAATGATCAGAGATATCCGGTCCAACCTCTATTCTTCAGCTCTTCAATAACCCGCCGGATATCCTGCGCTCGATCCCGCGGGCAGACGAGAAAGGCATTCCCCGCTTCCACCACGACGGTACCTTTCATTCCGATGACAGCGATGAGTTTTTCCTCCCCGCGGATCAGGCAGCCCGCGCTGTCGATAGCGAGTATTTTCCCCAGCTTGGCCTGCTTACCCGCCACGAGGGCATTTCCCTTCTCATCTTTGGGCAAAATCTTGCAGAGGGCCGCCCAGCTTCCCACATCATCCCAGTGAAACTGCGCCTCGATCAACGCCACATTTTCGGCCTTCTCCATGATTCCATAATCCACGGAGACGGGCTGGCAGCGAGCATAGACTTTTTCCAAAAGTTTTTCTCCCCGAGCTGTGCCCAGATGATTTTGGAGAGGCCGCATCTCCTCATAAAGCTGGGGAAGGTACTTTTCCAAGGCTGCCAAAAAGACACCGACTTTCCAGATGAACATTCCGCTGTTCCAGAGATATTTTCCTGTGCGCAAGTACGCTCGGGCTTTAGCCCGGGTAGGTTTCTCGCGGAAGGCTTTAGCTTTAAATACGGAGATCCCCTTGACCTTGCCGAGGGTTTCTCCTTTTTGAATATACCCGTAACCGGTCTCTGGTTCGGTGGGTGGAATGCCCAGGGTCATTAAAAAGTTTCGTTTCGCCGTGAATCCCACGGCCGCTTTCAGAGTCCGCAAAAATCCTCTGCGGTCGGCAATAAAATGATCAGCCGGGAGGACAACCATGATGGCTTCCGGGTTAAGCTTTTGGATGTAAAGAGCTGCCAAGCAGAGGCAGGGGGCAGTGTTTTTTCCTAAGGGTTCCAGAAGAAGATTGCTTTGGGGGATCTGGGGGGCCTCCCGCTGCAGTTCCTTGGCCTGGGAGCGAGAGGTAATGATAAAAATTTTTCCGGAGGAAGTGAAGGAGCGGATCCGCTCCACTGTCTCCCAAATCATCGAGCGGTTGGAGATGATCGGCAAAATCTGTTTGGGACGTTCCTCTCGGCTCCACGGCCAAAAGCGCGTTCCCCCGCCTCCAGCCATGATGGCCACGTAAACCTCCGGCTTTTTCCCCACTTTGCAGCTCTTTAAGTTCAATTCCTAAATTTGAATATCGAATCCCGAAACCCCCTCCCCTTCGTCCCTTCCTCCCGCCAGGGGAGGGGAAGTATTTTCTACATAGAATTTTTATTACGCACATTTTTGACCCTATCCTCCATCATTCGGCGAATTTCTTGTAAGCGCTCAGGTGATCTAGCCTCAAAGCGGAGCACCAGTACAGGTTGGGTGTTTGAGGCTCGGACCAGGCCCCAGCCATCGGGGAAAAGAACTCGGACGCCATCAACGTCTACGATGGGATACTCCCTGCGGAAGGATTCTTTCACGCGTTCCACCAGCTCGAACTTCTGGTCATCGGGACAGTCCACGCGGATCTCCGGGGTATTAAAGGTTTTCGGAAGGTCGCTCAGAAGTTCCGGGATCTTCTTCTCTGACTGGGAAAGAATTTCCAGCAGGCGGCAGGAGGCATAGATGGCGTCATCGGACCCGAAATACCGGTCGGCGAAGAAGATGTGCCCGCTCATCTCTCCTCCCAGGAGGGCCTTCTCTTCTTTCATCTTGCTTTTTAGTAGAGAGTGGCCAGCCCGCCACATGATTCCCCGGCCCCCATGTTTGGCAATGTCGTCATAGAGATTCTGCGAGCACTTCACCTCGGAGACGATGGTGGCCCCGGGGTGGTGGCGCAGCACTTCCCGGGCGAAGAGGATCAGCAGCTGGTCTCCCCAGATGATGTTTCCCAGATGGTCGGCTGCGCCAATCCGATCCGCATCTCCATCATAGCCAATCCCTAATTCTGCTCCGGTCTCTTGCACCTGGGCGATTAAATCCTTCATGTTCTCCGGTATGGTAGGGTCAGGATGGTGGTTGGGGAACCGCCCATCCACCTCAGAATAAAGTTCGATTACCTCACAACCCAGGTTCTTTAAAATTTTGGGAGCTACGGCGCCGGCAGTTCCATTGCCGCTGTCCACTACCACTCTTAGCTTTCTCCTCAGGCGGATGTTGTTCAGAATAAAATTCTGATATACAGGAATGAGATCTTGAAAAGCCACCGAGCCTTTAGCCTGGATGAATTTTTTGGCTTCCACCAGCTTCCGTAGGTTTTGGATCTCCTCTCCGTAAAGCGTCTCCTTGCCCACGCAAACCTTAAAACCGTTGAACTCAGGAGGGTTGTGGCTGCCGGTGATCATCATGCCGCCTTCCCGGTCCAGATGAAAAAGAGAAAAATAGAAAACGGGTGTAGGGCAAACCCCAATGTCTAAGATCTCCAGACCTCCCTCCAGCATCCCCTGAACCAAAGGATCCCGAAACCGCGGAGAACTTAGCCTTCCATCCCTCCCCACAACAACCCTGCGCTTCCCTTGCCGGGAAATATAGGTGGAGAAGCCCCGGCCTAAAAGGTGCACCACTTCATCGGTTAGGTCCTGGTCAACCACTCCGCGAATGTCATACTCCCGGAAAATCCTTGGGTTCATCGGGCACCTTAATTACAATTTTTATAGGAATTCCGAGACGTTAATTTAGCACACCTCCGGCTGATCGTCAAATTCTTTTCAGAAATCCACCAGTTCTCCCCGGAGGACTGTGATGGCCTGGCCTGCCAGGTACACACGCTCGCCAGCGACTCGGACGCGCATCATCCCTCCACGCTTGGAAGCATGGTAGGCCATGAACTCATTCCTTCCCAGCCGCCTGTGCCAAAAGGGACC
>JACRCA010000129.1 GCA_016234425.1 Deltaproteobacteria bacterium
GGAACTCGGAATGGACGTAGAATTCATAACTTTCTATTCTTGGGTCGGCCCCAAAGCCATATCAAAAGAAAGGGTGGCCATTCTCTATCAGGCCTTCAAAAAGGCCATCGATAGCAAAGAGTTTAAGGACTACTGCGACAGTCAAGGGGTAACCATCTCCCCAAGAGGACCTGAAGATTTTGGCCAGTTTTTGGCCCAAGAAGATAAGAAGTGGAAAGAGCTGATAACTATCGGAGGAATCAAACCCGAATAATTCCTATTGCACGCAGATTCACCCTGTTAGATGTTTACTATCTAACAGGGTAAACGCAGATTATCAAGATTCCAAATATTTAAATACAAAAATTTTTTAATCTGAGGGTATCTGCGAAAATCAGCGTCCCAATATTTTGGGAGGTTTTTATGTACGGATGGAGAGGTAGGATTGGGCTGATCGTTCCGTCCTCAAACACAACCTGTGAGATGGAATTTCATCGGATGTCGCCCGAGGGGGTTTCTGTGCACACTGCCAGGGTGTTCAACCCAGAAATTACGGAGGAGAGTGAGAAAGAGAAAGCCATGCTGCAGATGAGTGGGGAGTTGACTCGGGCTGCCCGCGAAGTGGCCAGTGTTCAACCAGGCGTCATTATCTATGCCTGTACGACTGCCAGCTTTATCAAGGGGCCCGGCTATGACCTTGAATTAGGAGATAAAATAAAGAGGGAAACGGGGATCCCAGGTTTTTCGACCACCACGGCGGTGGTAGAAGCTTTGAAGGCTTTGGGACTGAAGCAGATTGCCCTGGCCACTCCCTACGCCCAGTCAATAGGCGAAAAAGAAACCCAATTTTTCGAGATGGGAATCCCAGGAATGAAGGTTGTGGCTGAGAAACATCTGGGGTATGTGCCTAATATTCCTAAAGGAAAGCTGGCCCCCGAATCAGCTTATCTGACAGCCCGGGAAATTGATCGACCTGAAGCGGATGGCATCTTTATTAGCTGCACCAACTGGCGGACGATTGAAATCATCGAACAATTGGAGGCGGATACTGGAAAACCTGTGGTGACGAGTAATCAGGCCTCCCTCTGGATGGCTCTGAAGATGATTGGAGTAGCGGGGCCAGAAGGTTATGGGAAATTGTTCCTCAAGTAAATTTTTTGGCAACTAAGGCGAAAGTAAGGATAGAGCAATTCTCATAAAGGCGGCTTCAGCGGGATCTTGACTTAGGGAAAAAGGGCGAGTAATATCTTATTGCTTATTCTCCCGAGCTGATCCCAAAAACCAGCAAACTACATCATAAACCCACAAGGAGGTCAGAAATGAGAAAGTTTACTTATTGGATTGTTGCCATAGGAATCCTGACTATGTCCGGGCTCCTGGCCACGTCAAGCGCTTTGGCTAGCGGAAAAGTAATCGTCTATAGCTCCAATCAGCAGCAGCAAAATGACATAATGGCCGCCGCTTTTGTAAAGGCCACCGGCATCAAGTGCGAAATGGTCCGGGCCGGGTCCGGAGTGTTAATCAAAAGGATGAAAGCCGAGAAAAATCGACCTCTCGGCGATGTGGCCTTGGGGCTTTCCAAGATCATCTTGGAAAACAACATGGATCTTTGGGAGCCCTATAAGATTAAAGACTTTGCTGCTTATCCAGAGGAATACAAGGACCCCAACGGAATGTGGCTTGGCAAGATTCTCCACGTCATGGTTTTCATGTATAATACCAAGCTTGTTCCCGCGGCTCAGGCGCCCAAGGCCTGGAGTGATTTCCTCGACCCAAAATGGCAAGACCAAGTGGCTTTCTGTAACCCCAACAACGCGGGCTCAGCCTACTCGCAGCTCAGCATCATGCTTTCCCTTTGGGGGGACAATGAGGCTGGCTGGAAAAAGGCGGAGAAGTTCTTGAAGCAAGCCAAGATTACCCAGCAGTCCTCCATTGTTTACACCGGGGTGGCCGGAGGAGAATTCCCCGCCGGGATAACCATGGAATATGCTGTCCATCGGTTAAAAAAAGACGGGGCTCCGGTGGAGGTTGTCTATCCTGCCGAAGGAACCCTGGCCTATACCGAAGGCTTGGCCATCATCAAGGGAGGTCCCAACCGGGAAAACGCCCGCAAGTTCATGGATTGGGCCACAGGCGTGGAAACCCGCAAGCAGATCTTGGACCAATTCCTGCGGAGGCCGGCTCGCGGAGACATTGATTTAGGGAGTCTGGCTCCAGGGATGATTCCTTTGGCCACACTCAACCTGCTGAAAAATTATGACGAAGATTATTGGACCAAGAGGAGACCTGAAGTCCTCGAGAAAGTCAAAGATATCCTCCTCCGGGTGAAATAGAAAAGAGAGAAGGATAACGAGGAGGAATATTTCTTCTTTTGATTTTTTAAACGGGCCGGAGCGATCCGGCCCATTTTTTAGTCTGAAGGAGACATATTGGGAATGGTGGGAATTTCCATCCGGGGCGTTACTAAACGTTTCGGTGATTTGGTTGCCGTTGATAATGTCAGCTTAGAGATCGAAAAGGGTGAATTTTTCACTCTTCTTGGCCCCAGCGGGTGCGGCAAGACAACCCTACTGCGCTGTGTGGCGGGTTTCGTGGACATACAACAAGGACAAATCTTTTTTGGAGATCGCCGAATAGATACCATTCCAACTCACCGAAGGGGCGTGGGGATGGTTTTCCAGAATTATGCCGTATTCCCCCACCTTTCGGTTCAGGACAACGTCAAATATGGCCTCAAAGCCCGTAAGGTCCCTGCAGCTGATCAGGTTAAGCGAGTGAAAAAAGTCCTCTCCATGGTCCACATGGAAGGCCTGGAGGACCGTTTACCCAATCAACTTTCCGGTGGACAGCTCCAGCGGGTAGCCATTGCCCGGGTACTGGCCATTGAACCCGAAGTCCTTTTGATGGATGAGCCCCTGTCCAACTTAGATGCCAAGTTAAGAGTCGAGACGCGGGGAGAAATTCGGGCCCTCCAGCAAAATTTAGGGATAACCACCATTTATGTGACCCATGATCAGGAAGAGGCCTTATCGATCTCCGACCGGATCGCGGTCATGAACCATGGAGTCATCTGCCAGGTGGCCAAA
>JACRCA010000133.1 GCA_016234425.1 Deltaproteobacteria bacterium
CTATGCAGTGGCTGCCGGAGTATATGACACTGTCTTGGCCGTGGGAGTGGAAAAACTCAAAGACTCGGGTCTTCAGGGATTGCCGGAATCCATGGCCCGGCCTGTTTTTGGAGTCGGCCGGACAGCTCCCGGTTCATTTGCTCTCATTGCCAGCCGCTACTTTGAAAAATATGGGATCGGCAAAGAGACCCTGGCCAAAATCGCTGTGAAAAACCATAAAAACGGAGCTCTGAACCCGAAAGCCCACTTTCAAAGAGAGATCACTATAGAGCAGGCTTTGAAGGCGCCGATTATCGCCTGGCCACTCGGGCTGTTTGACTGCTGCCCGACGACTGATGGAGCGGCTGCGGCCATCATCACCCGCAAAAACCTGGCCAACAAATTCCGGGATAATCATATTCCAGTGAAAGCCATTGCGCTCTCTGTATCCTCTTTGTGGCCGCAATTCCGGCCGGGTTTCGATTATCTGGGTTTCTCTGCCAATGTGACGGCTGCGCAGAGTGCTTACCAGCAGGCTGGCATCAAGGACCCCTTGAAGGAGCTGGACATTGCCGAAGTCCATGACTGTTTCACCATTACGGAGTTAATCATCTATGAGGACTTGGGTTTCTGCCCGAAAGGAGAGGCCAAAAGGTTCATTGATGACGGGGTATTTGAGCTGAATGGAGAATTGGCCGTGAATGCTGACGGAGGGCTGAAATCTTTCGGCCACCCGATCGGGGCCAGCGGGCTTAGGATGATCTACGAAGTCTATAAGCAATTACAAGGAAAGGCAGGAAAGAGGCAGATTAAAGATGCCCAGCTCGGGCTGGCGCATAATCTTGGTGGTACCCCCCAGGTATGTTGTATCACCATCCTGGGGCTTCCTTGACCTGACAGGGCAGGATAAAGTTAAGGCAGCGACGTGAGGTTGCGCAAAAGCTATAAGGAGGTGAAACATTACAAACGGAGAAAACGCTGGCTGGGTTGAATGGAGGAAGTGGGAAGAATTGTTTCATCGCCTATCCTACCCCTTCCCTACGGTAGTGATTGACCGGGTGGAAGAGCTGGAGAAAGATAAGAACATCAAGACAGTCAAGTGGGTCACAGCCAATGAGTTCTACCTGGCCGGGCACTTCCCCGGCGATCCCATCATGCCAGGGGTTCTGACCCTCGAGGGCATGGTGCAGAGCGCTCTCGTCCTTGTGGATGAGTCGTTAAGTCGGGGAAGGCTGCGCGCTTCTCTGAAAAAAGTGGACCGGGTGAGGTTTAAGCGGGCCATTACTCCCGGAGATCGGGTGGAGTTCCTGGTCAGCCTAACAGCCAGGGAGGAGGCCCTCTGGAAATTCAAAGGTAAGGCCCAAGTTGGCGGAGAGACCGCAGCTGAGGCCGATATCCTTCTGCAGGTTAACCTGCGGGAGGTGGGGTTCGAATTATGATGGAAAGCCGGGAGATTCAGTCCATCCTTCCCCATCGTTATCCCTTTCTCCTGGTGGACCGCATTTTAAAAATTGAGCCTGGAAAGAGCGCCGTGGGAATCAAGAATTTAAACGGGAGTGAATGGTTTTTTAACGCCCATCACTCTTACCCGCCCGTTCTTCTCTTAGAATCGCTGGCTCAGGTGGGCGGCATCGTGCTGGGAAGCAAAGTCAGGGAAGAGAGCCCGCTGGCCAAGTTCATCGGCCTCTTTGCCGGAGTCTCAGACTTTGAGTTTCACCGTTGCCCGATTTTGGGGGAAGAGATCACCCTCAAAGTCGAGGTTACTCAGAGTTTGGCTTCTTTATACCGGTTTGCGGCCGAGGTCTTCGTTGGGGAAGAAAAGATTGCCGGCGGCCAGATTCTCCTCTCCTTTCAGGCGACAGAATCAGGTTCTTCCAGGTAATCGAAGAGCGGCTGTAATCTCTCCCGTAAATCTTGCGGAATGATGTAGAGCATGCGGCCGTCGAGGGTTAAAAGAACCTGAGTTTCCTCCCCGGAGGCCAGAAGCTTTCCATCGCTCTTGCGGAGGATTTCGAAGCGAAAAGTGAGCGCAGCTTTAGTAGGCTTGAGCACTGTGGTGCGGATGAGAATCTCATCATGCAGGCGCGCGGGTTCTTTGAAAGTGCACTTCAAGTCTACAACCGGGGCGAAGTAGCCCATTTGGGTGAAATCGTTGGGGAGGAGGCGAAACTTGCCCAGAAGGTTCATCCGGCCTACCTCGAACCAGGAAATGTAATGGCCATGCCAGACCATTCCCCATGAGTCTACCTCATTAAACCGAACTTTAAGCTCTGTCTCGTCGTATTTCATAATTATTGGCATTTGCATAAATAATGGAAATTGAGAAACTGTCATTGCGAGGGAAGCGAAGCAATCTCATCCTTCAAACCGGGGATGAACAGATTGCTTCGTCGCTTCGCTCCTCGCAATGACTTTCCATTTCTTTTGCAAAATTCAATAATAGCTATCAGCCCCGCGAAACGCGGGGCGTTCAGCTTTCAGCAAAATTCGAATATTTGCCAATAACGGATCGCTCATAGGGTATTTATTTTTTGGCTGATGGCTGATGGCTGATGCCTGATTGCTAACTGCTCCCTTACAAACTGCGCCACGGATTTTGTGAGGCTGATCACCCCACCCTTGGATGCGGCGTAATTCGTCTGTCCTGCCCTGCCGGTGATGGCGCTGGGGGAGGCGAGGTTGATGATCCTTCCCCTCTTCTGGCCGATCATGGGCCTGAGGGCCGCCCGGCAGCAATGGAAAGTCCCCTTCAGGTTTGTGTCGATCACGTCGTCCCAGTCTTTCTCGGTCATGAGCATCATGTGAGCATCCCGAATGATCCCGGCATTGTTCACCAGCACATCCAGCCTTTGGAATTGGTCCAGAATTTCCTTGAACATGCGGCTAACTTCCTCGAGGCGAGTGACGTCTGCCTGTTTGACCTGCGCCTTTCCGCCGGCCTGCTCAATTTCCCGCTCAGCTTCCCGGGCTGCGCGGTCATCATGGCCGTAATTGATCATCACCCATGCTCCTTTCAGCGCGAAAGCCCGGGCAATGGCCCGGCCAATTCCTCTGGAGCCGCCAGTGACCAGAACAACCTGATTTTCAAAGGTCATCTCTCTCCATTTTTAAAAAAATAAGGGTTCTTGGAGCAGAATAAGAAATACCCGTCTCCCTTGAGAAACTGTGTCGTAACCCAGGCGGGAGGGCACGAACGAGGAAGCATCGGCGGGAGAAGAAGTTATCCAAGGCTAACCCCGGTTTCCGCAAAGGGACGGCGGATTCGAAGGACAGCGCAAATATTTGGTTTTCAGCCCGCCCCCATCCATGGAAGAACCACAGCCTTATGATTCCGAGAGAATGCCCTCCCGCCTGGGTCTTCCAATTCCGGAATTGTGACACAGTCTCTGACGGGAGAGGGCTTGCCCTGTGGAATAAACTCCTCTATTCCACAGGGTGAAGGTGAAGGTGAATACGCATGGCATTCTAGTTGGCTTTTCTCCCCCTCCCTTTTGTCCCTTCCCGCCAGGGGAGGGGAAAACGAGATTTTTCCAAATTCATCCTATTCCCATTTCTGAATATCTCTTCGGCGGTGAATGTCTGGGCTTGCCGACTCACCCAGCGGACCATCTGGGTGAGCACGTTTCCAGGGCCAACCTCGACGAAGGTATCGATCCCTTCTGCGATCATGCGCAGAAGAACTCTATGCCAGCAGTTTTGGTGGGAGAATTGGGAACTCAACTCCTCTTTGATTTCCTCTGGAGTCCTTAAGTTTTCCGCCCTTAGATAACTGAGGACGGGGAAATGAGGAGGGCTAACTTTCCAATCTCTGATTACTTCGGCAAAGGATTGCGAGGTGCGCTTCATCAGGGGCGTATGGATAGCCCAGCTGATGGGGAGGCGTTTGGTTATAAGGGCCCCGCGTTGCTGGCATAGGATCATGGCCTTTTCTACGGCCTCGTCTTTTCCAGAAATCACTACCTGACGGGCATTATTGATCGAGGCCACGAAAGCCTGAGGCAGCTCCTGGCATATGGCCTGCACTTCGTTTTCCGATAGCCCGATGACTGCGGCCATGGCGCCGCGGTGACGCTTTCCTTCCACAGACATTTTCTCGGCAGCAATCCTCACTCCTTCCAGTCCCTGCTTGAAAGAGAGAGAACCGGCAGCGACCAGAGCCGAAAAGATCCCCAAGCTGAAACCACTGGCCAGCCGGGGGATGAAGTTCATCTTTCGCAGCAGAGCAGCATAGGCACAATTGGTTGCATGGACAGCCAGTTGGGCGTATAAATCCTGGGAAAGCTTCTCTTCCGGTCCTCCGAGGCAGAGTTCGAAGAGGTCAAAGCCGAGGTCTCTGCTCGCCCGACGGAATATCTCCAGAGCCTCGGGATAGGCTGCCAATTCTTGAACCATTCCTGCAAATTGCGAGCCCTGACCGGGGAAGAGGAAGGCGATATCAGACACGGGGTTCCTTTCTGGCTCCCTGTCGCGGGCGCATGATTTTCATGTGTTCCCAGAGAGGACCCTTGATCCCGATAACCTCCGGGAGAAAATTCCAGAGCGATCTCTTCAGGACCTCCTCGATATTCTCTTCAAAGCAGAGGTCGAGGCACTGGACCTCATGCCCACGGAGTTTCAGTGCAGATGAAATGTAGGCCAGGCCCAGCGGGGCGACAGGATCGGGAAGCTTTTCTATATTTGCCGAGATGAGCAGAACACGCATAGAAAATCTTTTGCCACAGAGCACACAGAGTGCCCAGAGAATTAATGTAAATTCATACTCCTGTATCAGAAATCTTCCATTCAGAATCGTGATATTTAGGTTTTTTGGTCGTCCTCATGTGCTTCATATAGTCTTCATCGCCTCTGTGAACTCTGTGTCCCCCGTGGCTAAAAAAGTCTTGATCCTCAGGCGATAAATTCTGGAGGAACCTCCCTCAGTCCGACAACATCACAAATCCGTTCAGAAAAATGGAACCAATTCGTTCATTATATTGGATGGTGCAAAAATATCAAAAGAA
>JACRCA010000134.1 GCA_016234425.1 Deltaproteobacteria bacterium
CTTTCTCCTCGACTCAATTTAGCTCCTTCGGCCGTGAAGTGATGAGGCATGTTAACACATCCTGATATATGAAATTCATGAAGAGGCAGATTACCAAGATTGATGGCTTCGTAAAAAGTCGTCATTCCCGCCCCGCATCAAGTGCGGGATAAACTCCGGCGGGAATCCAGAATCCACGAAACCCATTGAAAAGACTGGACTCCTGCTTTCGCAGGAGTGACGGATTTAAGACTTTTTACGATTTTAGCAAGATTTAATGCTGAAAAAAATCTTTTTCTGCGGGGATCTGCGAAAATCTGCGTCCTGCGCCTATCCCTCAGCCCTAATCTGATGCTTTCCTAAATAGACTAACCCTTTTCTTCCATCCAAACTGATGTAATCCCCCTGTTTTATGACCGTACGATTGAACAGACAACGGCCTTCGTTTTCCATAACGATCAGGTTATGGCAGCCAACCACAGCGGTTTTATCCAGTTCAAAAGCGACGATCGCTGCGTGGGAGGTCTGACCCCCTTTTGCGGTCAGCAGGCCATCCGTGAGGGAGATTTCTTGGATGTCTTCTGGGACTGTGTCCGAACGGACTAAGATAAGGGGATTACCCGGGTCTTCGTTGCGCAAGCGCTGGATGTCCTTAATTGTAAATACAACCCTTCCGGACAGAGCCCCGCCACTCACCCCGATTCCTTTCCCGATGAAACTCTCTTGCAGGGAAGCTCCAGGCAAGAAAACCTCAAACTTCTCCCTTTTGGCTGAAACCATATCTCGGGTCTGCAGGATGTAGAGGCCCGCCTTATCGGGGCTTTCGTAAGTAAACTCCACTTCCTGGGGATTCCATCTTTTCTCGTAAACCAGATTTTTGGTAATCTCGAAAAGTGGCTTGTAGACTTCGGGAAAGTCTTCTTCGAGACAGAGGCCTCCTTCTCTGGCGTCTATCTCTTTCTGCTCCCGGGAGATCGGGTAGGTCGAAACCAGCCCCCCAACGATGTCTTCACCCTGATTGCCTGGGGTGAAGTCTCCCCATAAGGCCACGCGCCTGACTTTGCGGTACGGCTGAGCAGTGAAAACCACTCCGCTTCCCGAGGAGAGCAGGCTGAGGTTGCCAAAAACCATGGCCTGGACGATTACCACAGTCCCCCAGGAGTCCGAAATTCCCATGATCTCCCGGTAATGTTTCGCTTTGGTGGAGTCCCAGGAGGTCAAAACCTGCTGGACAGCCACTTGCAGCTGTGCCCAGGGGTCTTCGTAGAGGGTGATGTGCCTCTCCTCCACTGCTCGTCGATAGACCAGAGCCATCTGCTTCATCTCTTCCCCGGAAAATTGTCTTTTCTTCTCCACCTTATACCTGGCTTTGTAACTTCTCATGATCTCGCTGAAGGCTTCGCGTTCCATGCCGAAAGACATACCCCAAGACTGGATGAACCGCCGGTAATTGTCCCAAGCAAACCAGACTTCTCCTGTGGCCCTGGCCAACCCCTCCACGATCTCTTCGTTGATCCCCACGTTCAGGAGAGTGGCCATCATTCCGGGCATGGAGATGGTGGATCCACTCCTGACAGCCAGCAGCAGAGGATTGGCGGGATTCCCGTATTCCTTTCCCGTGGCGCGTTCGATCTGCTGGATTCCGGAGCGGATCTCCCGCACGAAACGGTCATGAGCATGTTTGTATTTCTCGATGATTCGCCGGCAACGGAAAACCTCAGTAGTAATGATAAACCCTGGGGGAACCGGGATACCTTCGGAAGCCAGTACAACCAGATTGTACCCCTTACTTCCAAGATGAATTAAATCGTTGGTCAGGCGCTTGGGGTGGTGGATGGAGCAGCAGACCTTTTTGGGATCATAGGTCATCAGAAGGTCCAGGTCAGACTCACTCAGGGTTTCCTTCTGCTCGGAAAGAGTCTGTTGAATCCGCGCCAAAAAATTATCCAGGTACTGAAGGCCAAAAGTCCCGGAGATGAGGTCGCGGAGGAACCGCTCGCTAATCCGATGGATGAACCCGCTGAAGCTGGCCTCCTCCCCCCCAGGTTGAAGGTACTTGGGAAGGATGTTCTCCCCGCCCATCTGGCGGATCAACTCCGCAAGGTTGTCCTTATGAGCATTGATGTAATAGACCGAGAGGATGTCTTTGACCCCTTCGGAGAATCCCCGGAAGATGTCCAGGTACTGAGTGAAGCTGAATCTTTTGATCTCCAATGATTTTTCCAGTACCTTCAGCTGGGTATCCATACGGGGGGAGAAGATTCCGTCCAACTGCATGGCCCGGATAAAATACCGGATGACCATGATGATCTGGAAGAAAGTGGCCCGGGTGATGAAAGAGAGGTCCAGGGAATCGATCAGCCTTTCAAAATAGACATTGGCCAGGTTTTCCAAACGGAAGGTCAGGCCGAGGGCGTCAAATTTCTTTTCTCGGTACCGCCCGTACATCGAGGGAATGTCCACGGCAATGTGCCTTTTGCGGTAAATGTCTTCCCTGGCCTCAAATCGCTGGGGGGAAATGATGGTTTCTTTCAGCCTTTCCAGGTAAGTGAGGAGGCCCTCCAAGCATTCCAGGGTATCATCTCGATCCAAGATTTTCTGCAGCTCATCCAAACCTTCGAAACCCCAGCGGGAAGCTTCCTGGAGGTGATAGCGGATTTCTTGAAAACCCAAATTGTACTTCTGGTTGACCAAGCGGTATATTTTGATCAGCAGAGCCATCCGCTTTTTTTCTGTCTCGGAGATGGATGGCAGCTCTTCGATCACGGCTTCCATTTCCGCATCCGTCAATCGCAGAAGATCTTCTTCCCTTATAAATCCCTTCTCCTCGAAGATCTTCCGCATCATCCCGTGAACTTCATCGACGAAAGGCCCTTCTGTTTCCAGCCTTCCGTGAATCTCCGGGGGCAGAAAATTTTTAAGCCCGCTTTTATCCTTCGCCCGCCAGAAGCGGAATATTTCCTTGATAAAATCTTCGATCAGGTTGCTGCTCTCCACGTGGCTCTGCTTGCGCAGAAAATGGATGAGGGCATCTTTCCGGTAGCCAATTTCATCGATTTCCGTGGTCACATCCCGCAGACGGCCTTCGGACCCGATCTCGTTGAAGTAGACTGGAAGAAGCTTCGCGAGCTGCTTGATCATGTTATAGACCGGCTCGATGTCGGCGTTCAGCAGCTTGGTGACTTCCTTCTGGAAGAGATCGGTATCCTTGATGCAGATGCCCCCCAGCTTCAGGTTGATGATCAGGGCCGAAAGGAGGGTGCTGCACCATTTGGGGTTGCGAGCGATCAGGTCCAGCCATACCCTTACGTTGATCAGGTGGCAGGGATTACAGATCAATTGCCAGTTTATGTTCACGCCCTGCACACCCGGGAATTGAAAACCAAAAAGGAGGGCCTGTTCTAAAAAAACTTCGACCAGGCGGCTGTAGCCGCGATTAAAAATTTCTGCTCCGATGGTCTGGATGCACTGGAGGGCAGTTTGCGGATAGTTTTCGACGCTCGATTTGAGCAGAGAAAAGGTCTTCAGCAGGAACTCCTCCAGGCGCTCGGGTGGTTCCTTTCGGATCAACTCTACCAGCGTGTGGTTGATTTCCCGCAGGGTCTCCTCATGGATATCCTGCAGCCCTCTGATCTCCATGATTTTGAAGAGGGCGAGGATCTTCCAGTTCCTGGCCCAGGGTTCTTCTACCCCCTCCCTCGTCTCGATGGAAAGGCCGCTCAAATGATAAGGAATCTCTTTGTAGGCCCGAACGATCTCTAAATATCCCGGCAAAGTTAGGAGCTGCCGCAGGTTCTCCCCTGAGCCATCTTGGGAAGAAAGTTGATCCAAAACAATTAGGTACTCTCTGAGGCGGTTGTGGGAGATCTTCTCAAAGATGTCCGCTTCCTTCTCCCCGAGCCTCCCGGAGCCATCGTCTTCTTTTTGGGGAAACCAAAACTGGGGGTCTTCCTCATTGAGCCAGTATCCATAAGCGACCCGCAAGCTGCGAACCAGAAGCTCATTAAACTCACTGAACTCAGAATCTTCTGGCAGTTTCCGGAGGAAGAGCTGGCCGATCCGCTTCAAAGGAATGTGGCTGGAGGCTAAGAAAAAAAATTGTTTCTCCGGAAGGGAGGACAGGCGCTGGAAACAGGTGCTGAGCACCGGCAAAAAGTTTTCCTGATTGGCCCCATTCAGTTCGCTGGCGATCTTTTCGATATAGCCCAGCAGGTGATCGATCGCTCTGGCCTGAAGATCCTCCCGGCCTGAATCCATCACGGCGTCTAAAAAAATTTCCATGATGACAGCGATGGCCTGCGCTCCTTTGGGATGACGCGCATAAGAGGCGAAATGCTTGAGAGCAAAAGCCCGCATTTCCGGAAGGATGATCTCCCAATTTTTGAAGGGATGATTCAGTTCAAAAAGGAGGGTATCGACCGTTTTCTGGATTCCCCGATAGCCGATCACTGCTTCTTGCAGGACATTGTATTTGGGATCCACGGCCACCCGCTCCACCGCGGTTTCTTCCAGGTTGATGCGCAGGGCATCAGAGTCGAGGATCCCTTGGGGAATCTCTCTTGCTCGCCGCTCTTGGGCGCCTTCTTTTGAGTCGGGGTTAAGGGCCACCTTGGAGTACTCCTTCCTCATATGGGTTTTTCCGTATCCATATGCAGAATGAGGTCCAATACCCGGTTGGAATAACCCCATTCATTGTCATACCAGGCGAGAACTTTCACCATTGAACCAATCACCTTGGTAGATGCGCCGTCCACGATAGCAGAGTGGGGATCTCCCTGGAAATCAATGGAGACCAGGGGCTCATCCGTATAGGCCACGTAGCGGTTGGAGGCATCTTGGAGTGCCTGGTTCACTTCCTGGACGGTGGTCTCTTCTTCGACCTCCATCACCAGGTCTACGAGAGAAACGTTCGGTGTGGGAACGCGAACGGCCAGGCCATCGAATTTCCCCTGCAATTCCGGAATCACTAAGGCCACGGCCGAAGCCGCTCCCGTTCTGGTAGGAATCATGGAGAGGGCCGCGGCCCGCGCCCTCCTGAGGTCGCTATGGGGAAAATCAAGGATTCGCTGGTCGTTGGTGTAAGAGTGTACGGTGGTCATCAGCCCCCGGCGAATGCCAAATTTTTCCAAGATGACTTTGGCAATCGGAGCCAGGCAGTTGGTCGTGCAGGAAGCATTGGAGACGATGTGGTGCTCGTAAGGGTTGTAATCATACTCGTTGACTCCCATCACCAGGGTGATGTCTTCATTCTTCGCCGGAGCGGTGATGATGACCTTTCGGGCTCCCGCATCCAGATGGGCTCGCGCTCGATTGGCCTCGGTGAAAAGTCCAGTAGATTCTACCGCATACTCCACGGAGAGGTCCCGCCAGGGAATCTGGGCCGGATCCTTCCTGGCGCTGATGACCACTTCTTTGCCGTTGACCACCAGCCCTTTCTCGGTGACTTTTACCTCAGCCTTCAGCCGCCCCATGATGGAATCATACTTGAGCAAATGGGCCAGGGTGGCATTATCCGTCAGGTCGTTGATCGCCACGATCTCGATCTTGGAGAATTCCTCGCCTTGTAGAGCAGCCCGAAATACGCTCCGGCCGATCCTTCCAAAGCCGTTGATCCCAACTTTGATAGACATATATTCTCCTTTCCTTGGGGCGAGGCCCAAGCCGTCGGTCCATCTTCTTTCTGTATTTTAAGGAAATATTTCTCTGATCTCTGCTTCTATTTTAAAAATAACACCAACCCAAAACCTTGTCAAAGCCTTTCCTATCGTCCGCCCCGAGTAAGGCGGGCAAGGTTTCTCAATAAATTCGTTGACTTTACTATCGAAAAAAACCTATGATAGCTTTAAAAACATATGAAACCACAGAGGTCACAGAGAAATCCTCTGTGTTCTCAAAAAAATTCGCTTGAAAGCAGATAACCGAAAAATCATGTCTCCTGCTCTCAAAATTTATTCCATTGTGGCAGCCTGGTTGGATCGATAGCTTCTGTGAGGGGAGTAGGCTTAACAATTTGCTCAGGGGGACATAAATTTCAGAGCCAAGGGGTGGGTTTGTTGAGAAGTTTCCGTATCGATCCTCCAGAGCAATGGGTAAGGAGGTTAACAAATCGGGGGGCCCAGAGGGGGAATCACAATTTTTTAACTCCTTGAAAACTATTGAGTTCTCTGCGTTCTCTGTGGTTAGATTTTGATAATACCATATTCTCTGCAAGGAGGTAGAAATACCGTGCAATTCAAAAGTATCGATGAGCTGGAAATCCAGGGGAAAAGACTCCTCATTCGAGTGGATTTTAATGTGCCTATGGATGAAAATGGAGTCATTACCGATGACGCCCGCATTCAAGCTACCCTGCCCACTATAAAATACGCCCTTAAACAAAATGCCAAGATTATCCTAACTTCCCATCTCGGAAGGCCGAAAGGGGCGCCGGAAAGTAAATATAGCTTGAGGCCAGTCGCCCGCAGGCTGAGTGAGCTTCTAAAAAAAGAAGTCAAGCTGGCCCCGGATTGCATCGGCCCAGAAGTGGGAAAAATGGTTGCGGCGATGCATCCGGCAGACGTCATCCTTCTGGAGAATTTACGGTTTCATAAAGAAGAAGAGAAAAATGACCCAGCCTTTGCCAAAAATTTAGCCAGTCTGGCCGAAATCTACATCAACGATGCCTTTGCGGTCTCCCACCGCGCCCATGCCTCTGTGGAGGCCGTGACCAAGTATTTTAAAGAACCGGCCGCGGGTTTCTTGATGAAGGAGGAGCTTCATTACTTGAATAAAATCATGGTGAATCCGGCCAGGCCTCTGGCGGCCATCATCGGGGGAGGGAAGGTGTCCGGCAAACTTGAGGTTTTGAAGAACTTGAGTTTGCGGGTAGATAAACTGATCATCGGTGGGGGAATGGCCTTTACTTTTTTGAAGTCGGCGGGCATCGAAGTGGGGAAATCTCTGGTGGAAGATGAGCTACTGACTACAGCCCAAGAGGTTCTGGAAAGCGCGAAAAAAAGGGGGGTGAAAGTCTACCTCCCTATCGACTGTGTGGTAGCGGATAGATTCGATCCAACGGCCCAAATCAAGGTAACTCCAGTTCAGGAGATTCCTAAAGATTGGATGGGCCTGGACATTGGCCCGGCGACCACCACCCTCTTTGGCGAGGCCCTGCAGAACATCAACACCATCCTCTGGAATGGCCCCATGGGGGTTTTTGAGATGGCGCCCTTTAGCCGGGGTACATTCGAGATGGTCCGGCATATCATAAATTCGGGGGCCGTGAGCGTTGTGGGCGGCGGCGATACTGATTTGGCCGTGCATAGATCTGGCGAAGCGCAGCGCATCTCTTACATCTCCACGGCTGGCGGCGCCTTTCTCGAGCTCCTGGAAGGGAAAAATCTGCCCGGTGTCGAAGCCCTGAAAAAATAATTTTTAGCCACAGAGAGCACAGCGCGGCATAGCCGCAACCAAACCCACCCCCTCCCTACCCTCCCCCCTCGAGGGGGAGGGTAAGGGTGGGGGGCAGACTTTTTGCTTAACAAAATTTCGAGAGTTTGCAAGTTAGTAATACAGAGATCATAGAGATATATCAA
>JACRCA010000003.1 GCA_016234425.1 Deltaproteobacteria bacterium
CGGATTGGGCAAAGTGCCAAAAGATCTTATGCCCAAGGCTCGGGAGGTCTTCGTCCCGCATCAGATGTTAAATTTATTGATTCCCATCGGTGTTCTGGTATACTTTCTGGCTTTATTGATGCCGCCTCAACTGGCCGCTGCTGCTGCTTTAATCGCCATCATGGTCGTATATTTCTTCCTCGGCGGAAGTTTATCAGGAAGAGCGCTTTGGGAACGGGTGAAGGGTATCGGGGGGGGCTATTTCGAGGGAGCGACAGGGGGCCTCGCCATGCTTATGGTCCTGGGCAGTTGTGTCCAGATGTCGGTATCTTTAATAGCTTTGACGGGCCTGGCAGTTAAGATGTCCGAGGTCATCATGGAATTGGCAGCAATACATGTAATTGTGGCCCTTACTGCAGCCATGGGTGTCACCATGGTTCTGGGCATGGGAATGCCAACGACCGCAGCTTATATCATCGCCGCAGTGGTGTTAGGTCCGAGCCTGATTAGCATGGGGCTCCCAGGCTTATCCGCCCACCTGTTTATCTTTTTTTATTCTGTACTTGGCAACGTCACGCCGCCGGTTTGCGTCGCTGTGTATGCGGCAGTGAGCATTGCCGGTGGAAACTGGTGGCGCATGGGGTGGATTGCCACGGGCCTCTGCCTTCCAGCTTTTCTTATACCTTATACGTTCGTTTTCCACCCGGAGTTATTGCTTAAGGGGGACCCTTTGACGACTGTCTGGATCTGTCTTACGGCCTGCACAGGTATTCTTTTCGTATCTGCGGGACTATTCGGTTATTTAAGGAAGCCAACGAGTATTCTTGAGCGTCTCCTTTTTGTCGCTGGTGGTCTTCTCTTATTTATTCCTGGTATCTTCACGGATATACTCGGGGCCGTTTTGGTTACGTCTGGTTACATTAGTCAAAGGATTCGACGCCCGATCCTGGTACCTAGGCCCGAACTGAGAGTCTAGTTTTTAGCAAAACTCCACGAGGGAATCCCAACACCAGAATTCTTAAGATAAAGGAGAGTCGAAATGCCCGGACCTTTGGAAGGAGTGAAGGTACTAAGTTTTGCCCTGCACTTGGCCGGCCCTTTCTGTACGATGCTCCTCTGCGACCTGGGGGCAGAAGTGATCAAGATAGAACCCCCTGGCAAGGGAGACCCGGCTCGTCGTAACTTCCCCTTTATTGACGGAATCAGCTCGTATTTCCTAAGCATCAACCGTGGGCAGAAGAGCATCACTCTGAACCTGCGGGATGAGCGAGCAAGAAAGGCCGTCTTTGAGCTGGTGAAGAAGGTAGACATCCTGGTAGAGAACTTCCGGCCAGGGGTGATGGAACGGTTGGGGTTTAGTTACGAGGAGGTTCGAAAGCATAATCCAAAGATTATCTACGCCTCGATATCGGGGTTTGGTCAAAAAGGGCCTTATAAATCAAAACCAGCCTTTGACATGATCGCTCAGGGAATGGGCGGGACCACAAGCATCACTGGAGAGCCTGGAAGGCCCCCGGTGCGAGTTGGTTTTTCCATTGGAGATATCGGAGCCTCTCTTTTTGCGGCTCTCGCCATTTTAGCTGCCCTCCATGAGAGGGAGAAAAGCGGAAGAGGGCAATGGATTGACGTGGCCATGATGGACAGTCAAGTGGCCCTTTGCGAGAATGCCTGCGTGCGTTATTTTGCCACAGGAGAAATCCCGCAGCCATTAGGGTCCAGACATCCTTTGATGACTCCCTTCCAGATTTTTCCGACCAAAGACGGATATATTGTCCTTATTACCGTTCCCGAGGAGGATTGGCAGAAGTTCTGCAGGCTTGCTGGAAGAGAAGATCTGCTTTCCGACGGGCGCTTCCAGTCCCACACAGATCGGATTAAAAATTATCAAGCTTTTGAGCCTATAATGAATGAGCTCACGAAAACCAAGACGACTGCGGAGTGGTTGGCACTTCTGGAGCCAGCAGGGATCATGTGTGGCCCAGTAAACAACATCGCGCAAGTAGTCAACGACCCGCATATCCTCGCCCGAGAGATGATCGCAGAGGTAGAACATCCACGAGTCGGTAAGCTTAGGGTGACTGGAACGCCTATGAAATTTTCCCGCACTCCCTGCAAGATAGAAAAGGCCTGTCCTGATGTTGGCGAACATACAATGGAAATTCTCTCCGGCATGCTGGGGATGTCTCGCGAAGAGGCGGAGAATCTGCGTAAAGAGGAGACGATTTGACTGGTTTTGAAACCGCAGACCTGGATGCCATTTTATTCGAAGAAGGGGGTTTTTATGGACAACCATGAAATGGATGCAAGAATAAAGTTACTCCACGAAAAGCAAAGGCTGGCTATGGAGGGTGGTGGGTTGGATAGGTTGGAACGCCATCGCCAGGCCGGGAAATTAACAGCCCGGGAAAGGGTGGAGTATCTCCTGGACCCCCGGACTTTTCGGGAGATCCACATGTTTGCCGAGACCCAATGCTTCGAGTTCGACATGCAGAAAAAGAAGATCCTGGGGGACGGGGTGATCACAGGCTACGGGAGGATCGGAGGCCGACCGGTTTTCGTCTATTCCCAGGATGCTACAGTCTTTGGAGGCTCCTGCGGCCGGGCCCATGGACAGAAAATCTGTAATGTCATCCGCCTGGCCAGGAAGGGCGGCGTCCCAATTATCGGGCTTAACGACACAGGCGGGGGGAGGCTGCAAGAGGGGATGGACAACGTGGCCGGTTACGGTGAGATGTTCTTCGAGAACACAATGACCTCCGGCGTCGTTCCGCAGATCGCTGCTATCATGGGCCCCTGTACAGGGGGCGGAGTCTATTCCCCTGCCTTGATGGACTTTATCTTTCAGGTAGAAGGGACGAGCCAGATGTTCATCACCGGGCCAGTTGTGGTCAAAGAGGTCATGGGGGAGGAGGTCTCCTTCGAGGAACTGGGAGGGGCAAAGATTCACAGCACCCTCTCCGGGGTTGCCCATTTTGCGGCCAAAAATGACCAAGCCTGCCTGGATTTAATAAAGAAACTCCTGCCTTACCTCTCCCAGAATAACCGGGAAAAGCCCCCCGTTGTGGACACGGGCGATGACCCCCAGCGGCTTTGCGAAAAGCTCACCTATTTTGTTCCCACAGACCAAAAGAAGACCTACGACATGCGGGTGGTGATCAAAGAGGTGGTCGATAACGGGGATTTTTTAGAAATTCTTCCCCGCTACGCCCAGAACATGATCATTGGGTTTGCCCGTCTGGCAGGTCGATCCGTTGGGGTTGTAGCGAACCAGCCCAGGGTCTTCGCGGGTGCTATAAATATCAACGCCTCAGATAAAGGGTCGCGCTTCATCCGCTTTTGCGATGCCTTTAATATTCCCTTGATCATATTCGTCGATGTGCCTGGATATATGCCTGGCGTTCAGCAGGAGTCAGGGGGCATCATTCGGCATGGGGCCAAGATGCTCTATGCCTGGTCAGAGTCCACTGTGCCCAAGATTACCTGTATTCTGCGCAAGGCCTATGGGGGTTCCATCCCGGGAATGTGCTGCCACGAGGTGGGAGCGGATCAAATCTTGGTGTGGCCTACCGCAGAGATGGCCATGATGGGTGCGGAGCCGGCCGTGAACATCTTATATGGAAGGGAAATCAAGGCGGCTGCGGACCCAGGAGCCTATCGAGAAGAGAAGAGTAAATATTACCGGGAGACCTTTTCGACCCCCTATTATTCTGCCTCCAAGCAGTTAATTGACATGGTCATCGAGCCGAAGGACACCCGTCGATTGATGATCGATGCTCTGCTTATGGTGGAGAACAAGCAAATCGATGGCCGTCCTTGGAAAAAGCATGGCGTAATGCCTACTTGAAACGAAAGGGATTCAATGCCTTCAAGCTTTCGCTGTGGAAGAAAGGAGACGGTGAATGAAAAAACCTTTGGAGGGAATTCGGGTGCTCGATTTCACACGAGCCTTGGCTGGCCCTTATTGCACGATGATGCTCGGAGATATGGGGGCAGAGGTGATCAAAGTGGAATCACCCGAAGGAGGCGACGATTCCCGCGCCTGGGCACCACCGTACATTGGCCAGGAAAGTGCATACTTCCTCTCCTGTAATCGAAATAAAAAAAGCATCACCTTGAACCTGCGTTCCGATGCGGCCAAGAAGATTCTCACAGAGCTGATCAAAATCTCGGATGTAGTGGTAGAAAATTTCCGTCCTGGAACCATGAAGAAGATGGGTTCCCCTTACGAAATCCTGAAAACCATCAACCCCAGGTTGATTTTCTGCTCCATTACCGGCTTCGGAGCGAAAGGGCCGGAGGCCCAAAAGCCAGGATTTGACCTGATCGCTCAGGGGATGAGCGGGTTCATGTCTTTCACCGGGGAAGTGGGCGGCGGGCCCATAAAAGTCGGGGTGGCCATCGCTGATATCAATGCTGGCATGTTCGCAGCCTTCGGCATTCTCACAGCCCTTTATCACAGGGAGCGAACGGGTGAAGGCCAGATGGTGGAAACTTCCCTCTTTGAAACAATGGTGGCCGAGCTCACCTTCCAGGCCGGGCGATACTTTGCCACAGGGGTCGCCCCCAAGCCCGAGGGCAACCGCCATCCATTGATTGCCCCCTATGAAAGCTTCGCTTGCCAGGATGGACATATCAACATCGCTGCGGGGAACGACAACCTTTTCTTTAAACTGTGCTCAGCCATTGGCCTTAAAGAATGCCAAAAAGACCCCCGTTTCCAGAACAATGGCCTGCGGGTAAAAAATCGAGAAGCATTAATTCCCCTCATTGAGGCCAAAACCAAGACTTATAAACTCAAGGATCTGCAAAAGATTTTAGATGATGCTGGAATTCCCAATGGTCCTATATGGTCATTGGACCAGACTCTTACATCAGAACAAGCCTATGCCCTGGAGATGATCAAAGAAGTGGATCATCCCACTTGTGGGAAGATCAAGGTCACGGGTGTGCCCGTAAAACTCTCCAAGACACCTGGAGACATTGAGCTTCCCCCACCCACTTTAGGTCAGCATACCAAGGAAGTTCTTACTCAAGTTTTGCGGTACTCAGATTCAGAGGTTGAAAAGCTTAAAAAAGAAGGGGCAATCTAAATCAGTAATGAGTAACGAGTGATGAGCAATGAGTGAAAAACGAAAAAATCATTTCCTACAGAATTATACTCATTACTCATTAATCATTAATCATTACTTTGCACTCATTACTGTTTTTTGCCTGGGCAGGCCTTCACGCAAAGACCGCAAATGTTCTGGCTGATTCCAGCCGCTTTGACCAGGACCTTGATCTGCTGATAGCAGCCAAGGTGATCGAAGTCTTCAGGCCTTTCTTTGATCGATTGCGACGGGCAGGAGGAGAGACAGGCCCGGCAATCCTGACAGCCCCAAGGTAAAGGTTTATCGACCTTCAGGGGCATGTTTGTCAGCACAGTGATTAATCGGAGCCGGGCCCCAAAATCTGGCCTGACCAAAAGGTTGTTCCGCCCAATCCATCCCAGTCCTGCCTGCCGAGCCACATGCTTGTGCGATACATGGGCGCGCTGCTTCTCCCAATCTATAATTTGGGAAGCGGGAATTGGGAGGGCCTGCCAGCCGCGAGCTTGTATAAAATTGGTTACCTTCAGACCCAGCTCATCCAGGAGGACATTGACTCGTTGGTAGTGAAAAAAATAGAGCTTGGTCGGGCCATCAACCAGATTCTCCATGATTCGATCGGAGAGATGGAAGGCCAGCGCAATGGCCCTATCTAACCCTTGCAGAGTCTCTGGGGAAAACGAATGAAATTTATCCTTTACGGCTGAGGTCTCAGCCACTCCGAAGAGGGAGGCTCCTTCCTGGAGAGCAAACTCCTTTAATTGCTCATATGGATCCTTTTGCTCTTTTTCTTTTCTTTCTATTTTGCCCATGCCTAAAGCTTAACCTTGTTTCTACCTGGAATCAAGAAATTCAGTATAATGTCCCCAAAATTCCCTGGAAAAGCTCATCCAGAATCAGCCAGGGCAATAAAAGGGTTGAAATCTCTGCCCATAAATTCGTAAGATACCTTCTATGAGAAAAAAGCAATTTTCTCCATCGAAAATGGCTGACCTATTTCGCTCGCTCGCCGGCCGAGTATTCTACGGCTGGTGGATTGTAGTTTTAGGGTCCTTAATCAACGGCGTTGGGGTGGGAATCATCTACCACAGTTTTACAGTCTTCTTCCTCCCTTTAAAACGTGACCTGGGGGTGAGCAGCGCAGCCATTTCCCTCCTTTACGGGGCTGCCCGCCTGGAAGGTGGAATCGAAGGCCCCATCGTCGGCCACCTGATTGACAGGTTTGGGTCTCGAGTGTTAATCATGGTCGGGGCAAGTTTGGCGGGAATTGGTCTCATCCTTCTCTCCACCGTGGATGACTTTCTCACCTTTTTCCTTATTTACGTCTTTGTTGTCTCCTTAGGATCCAATGCTGGTTTTTTCCATCCCGTTTCCACGGCAGTAAATAGATGGTTCATCCGCCGCCGGGGGATGGGCTTCTCCATCATCAGTGCCTCAGGGAGTATTGGTGGAATGGTCATGGCCCCATTGCTGTCCTACATCATCTTGGATTTTGGTTGGCGCAATGGAGTGATCTTCGCCGGGCTTATCCTATTGATCGTGGCCCTGCCCTCGGCCCTGCCCATAAAACGATCCCCCGAAGTAATGGGGCTTCAGCCGGATGGCCAGCCCCTTTCTGGCAACCAAACTGGCGAATCTAGACCAGTCTTCCAGGAAGTCATAGAGATTAATTTCACAGTGAGGCAAGCTCTAAGAACTATACAATTTTGGTTGCTAATGGTCAGCATCTCTCTGCGGCTTATGGTAACGGTGGCCTTGAACGCTCACTTCGTCCCTATTTTAGTATGGAAAGGCATGAGTGAAGCCACGAGTGCCTATTTGGTGAGTCTATCTGCCTTGACTTCCATCCTGGCCTCGTTACTCCTTGGTTGGATGGGAGACCGTTGGAATAAATCTCTAATCTCCAGCGTGTGCATCGTACCCACGATCGTTGCCCTGCTGGCACTGATCTTCAGCCAAGAAACCGCAGGTCTCTATCTTCTTCCCATTGGCTTTGCCATCACCATGGGGACCGCGCCTCTGAACTGGGCCTTGATAGGGGATTTCTTTGGGCGCAGCAGCTACGCTACCTTGCGGGGAATCATGGGAGTGGGATACGGCACAGCCACCTTCCTCTCTCCCATTTATGCTGGATGGGTCTTCGACCGCACCGGAAGCTATACCATCGTTCTTCTAACCTTCTCTATCATCCTTCTGATCGCTGCCTCCCTTTTTGCGGTACTGCGCCGCCCTTCTCCACCCTGAATCAAAAAATGAACCCGTGTTTTTCTGAAAATAGAAAGAAATATCTTGCCTCCCTTCACTTTTTGAGGTTACGAATGATCACTCATTAACCGGGCGGGAGGGTGATGAAGGAGGGAGCATCGGCGGGAAAAGGATATCTCCAGAGTCCCCACTTCCCTTCCGCCAAGGAAAGGCGGGAGCGGAGGAATCCAGGGCATCCTCGGCTGAAGCCCCGCCCCTGC
>JACRCA010000135.1 GCA_016234425.1 Deltaproteobacteria bacterium
GGGCTCCCCGGTCAACACCCTGAAGACCCTCCTGCGGGGCTTACCTTACACCACCCCGTGATTTCAGGAAACCGGGCTTACTTATCCTACCTTTCAGGTGGGGACATGGTCATCCTGGATATTACCGACAAAAGCAACCCGAAAAAAATCGCTCACTTGGATTTCTCTCCCCCCTTCTCGGGGATTCACACGACCTGCCCCTTTTCCTCGATGAAAGTTCCGAATTTCACTGAAGGGTTTGGTGAGGTCAGGGATTTCCTGGTGATCTGCGAAGAGGCTCATGATGCCCAGTTTAAGTGCCAGGAAATTCGAACCCAACTTTATATTGTGGATGCCACGACCGAGACCAACCCCCTCCCCATCGCTACCTTCAAAGTTCCCGATCGAGACTTCTGCCAAAGGGGGGGCCGTTTTGGCCCGCACCAGTTTGCCGAAACCAAGGATGGAGAAATTATAGGTGGGTCCCTTCTCTATATCGCCTATTTCAGCGCTGGGCTTAGAATCGTGGATATTTCCGACCCCTTTAAGCCAAAAGAGGTAGGATATTATATTCCGGAAACAACCGATAAAACCAAGCCCCGGTTAAAGAAGGTTATCCAGACCAATGACGTGGATATCGATTCTAGGGGCCTAATTTATGTCACCGATCGTGCTGGGACGGGTCTCCATATTTTGGAATACACGGGAGGGAAATAGCAATCAACCCAAGCATAATAAATATATCTTAATCCCAAATCAGTGGATGAAAAACTACCTTTCCCAGCCCAGGCAGAAGATCCTTCTGCCTGGGTCACGAGGAGGGCAAACTCATCTCGTTGCCGCCCTAAAAGGGAAAAGTTCCTTCCACCTTTGGGGAAAAAAAGGGGGACGCCCTTAAATTATTCAATTACCGAGAGCGGTCTGGCAGGATAATGGTGGGACTATGCCAAGGTCAGCCCGTCTTGACGCTTCCGGAGTTTTACACCACATGATCATCAGAGGCATTGAGCGTCGAAACATCTTTAGGGATAATCAAGATCGTGAGAATCTTCTTGAAGGGCTCGAGAGACTTCTGCTAGGAAACAAGACGGCCTGCTGTGGCTGGGAATTTAATCCCCCTCACCCTACCCTCTCCCGCGAGGGGAGAGGGTAAACATTTTGAAATTAAAAAGAAATTTCCTCCCCCTTGATGGGGGAGGGGAGGGCGGGGGTGAGATTCGGGATTTTTTCACAGCTTCCCGGCGGGGGAGGGCTTCGTCGTGAGCCTTCGGCCCGAGCTCAGGCCGAGGGCTCAGTCGAACGGGAAGGGTGAGGGGGTTCATCTATTTGGTGTACACATGCTGTTGCCCGGGATTCAAAACCACCACCTCCACTCCGGGCGCTTCTCGCCTGGCGAGGTCCACAAATTCCTTTGGGTCCTGAACAAGAATGGGGAAAGTTTTGTAGTGCATGGGAATCACCTTTTTAGGGGAGATCATTTTGGCGGCCCGGGCAGCCTGGAACGGGTCCATGGTAAAGACGCTGCCGATGGGCAGCAGGGCCACATCAATCTTGTAAAGCTCCCCGAAGGTCTTCATGGAATCAAATATGCCCGTGTCGCCTGCATGATAAATGGTGGCACCGTCCTCTAGCCTGATGATGTACCCACAGGGTGCGCCCGTGGCTGTGGAATGGAAGGCCTGGGTCATGTTCACAGAGATCCCTTCATAGAGCAGATTGCCGCCGATGTTCATGCCGTAGCCGAAGTAGCAGACCTTCTCCGCCGGGATATGAGAATCGCTTTGTAAGCGGCGGGCTGTTTCCACATTGGCTACGAGCAATCCCCCCGTCTTCTTGACGACGTCTGCAGCCTGCCCTACATGGTCGAAATGGTCGTGGGTCACCAGGACCATGGTCGCTTCCTGCACATCGTTAAGACTGAAGGCAGAAAGCGGGCTTTCAAACCAAGGGTCGATGTAAAGGATCTTTCCTCTTTCGGAAGTAATCTGGAAACCAGCATGGGACAACCATTTGATTTTCGTCTTGGCCATCTTTTTCCTCCTTTTCTTTTCTTATTCTTTCACCGCAGAGATCGCCGAGAGCGCTGAGGGCAAAATTCAATGATCACAAAACAAAATAAAAAGGCGAGAACAAAATTCATTTTTGATTTCATTTGTTCCTCTGCGGTCTCTGCGTGCTCAGCGGTAAAGCATATTACCTCATCCTCCCAGATACGCCTTTCTGACATGTTCATTGTCGATCAACTCCGAGGCCTTCCCCTGCAAGGCAATGGAACCCGTTTCCAACACATAGCCTTTATGGGCCAGCCGCAGAGCCATCTGGGCGTTCTGCTCTACAAGGATGATTCCCACTTTCCTCTGGTTGATATCCGATATGACTCGGCCTACCTCCCTGACCATTAAAGGAGCCAAGCCGAGAGAAGGTTCGTCCAAAAGCAGAAGTCGGGGTTTAGACATCAAGGCCCGGCCGATGGCCAACATTTGCTGTTCTCCTCCGCTCAGGCTCCCGGCGCTCTGGCTGCGTCTCTCCTTGAGGACGGGAAAGTGCTCGAAGACTCCCTCTAGATCTCCTTGAATTCCTTCTCTATCCTTCCGCCGGAAAGCCCCCATCATCAGGTTTTCCTTAACGGTCATGTATGGGAAGACCCTCCTTCCCTCGGGAACATGAGCAATTCCGGTGCGGACGATCTCCTGAGGAGAGAGTCCATCGATCCTCCTCCCTTCAAAAAAAATCTCGCCAGAAGCGACCCCGATCAATCCAGAAATCGCCCGTAGGGTTGTGCTTTTTCCGGCCCCATTTGCGCCAATAAGGGCTACGATGGCGCCACTTTCCACTTCTATGGAGATTCCCTTCAAGGCCTCAACCCTTTCATAAAAAACCCTTAGACTTTGAGCACGAAACCAGGTTTCGCCCTTCATGCCAACCCTTCGCTCCCCAAGTAGGCTTCGATGACCTGCTGGTTTTTTTGGATCTCCTGGGGAGCCCCCTCGGCAATTTTCCGCCCGTAGTTGAGGACGACGATCCTCTGGCTGAGGCCCATAATGGCTTTCATATCGTGTTCCACTACCATTACGCTAATCCCTCGCTCGCGCAGCCCCCGGATCAGCTCTATGAATTTCCGCGACTCCTCCGGGTTCATACCGGTGATGGGTTCATCCAGAAGCAACAGACGGGGCCGGGCAGCCATGGCCATGGCCACGCCGAGGGCGCGTTGATATCCATGGGGCAGGTTCTGGGCCAGTTCATCCCTGAAATCCATCAAGCCCATGTACCCCAAAATGTCCAGACTATTTTCCCGCGCCTTGGCCTCATCTGACCTCGCTCGCGTATTATCGAAGAAAAGTTCCCAGAAGTTAGCTCTCACCTGAAGATGATGGGCAATGATCAGATTCTCCAGGACGGTCTTATGCTTGAAGAGATTCATTCCCTGGAAAGTTCGCACCAGACCCCTTTTAGCGATCTGATCAGGCCGAAGATTCGTAATATCTTCTCCATCAAAAAAAACTTTTCCAGAAGAGGGGGGAAAAAAGCCACTGATGACGTTGAAGAGCGTTGTCTTGCCCGCTCCGTTCGGACCGATCAGCCCCAGGATTATACCTGACTCCACTTGCACGCTCACATCACTCAGGGCCGCCAGGCCGCCAAAGTGTTTGCTGATGTTTTTGATCTCCAGAATCATCAAAGTGCCTAAAGTGAGCTAAAGTTCGAAGTGCCTAAAGTTAAGAAAAGGGATAAAAGTATTAATGCGTCTTCTTCTGGCCCAGCAGACGCGACGGGAGCGTGATCAGCCCACCCGGGAGCAAGAACATGATCAGGAACAGAATCCCCGCATAAACTACGGGCTCAAATTCCCGGGCCACCCGCAAGAGCTCGGGAACCAGGGTCAAAAAAAAGGAACCCAGAGGGGGGCCCAGAACACTTCCGGCCCCACCCACCAGAACAAAGATCAAGCAATAGATCGACGGCCAGATGGTGAAGAACTCCGGGCTGGTAAAGCTGAAGTAATGGGCGTAGAAGCTCCCGCTCAACCCGGCAAAAAAACAGCCTATGCAGAAGGCGATGATTTTGTATTTCATGAGGTTGATGCCGATGGATTCCGCTAGAGTATCGCTCTCATGAATGGAGGAAAAGATTTTGCCGATGCGGCTTCTCTCCATGCGCCCCATGATCAGGTACGTGATCAGGGAGATAACCAGAATCAGGTAATAATAGGATACGCGGCTGGTAAAATGGATGGAAAAAATAGGCTCTGGACGGGGAATGTTAGGGATCCCTCCGAACCCCCCAAGAAGACTCGGCCAATGGACGATGATCAGGCGGATGATCTCAGCGAAGGCGAAAGTGATGATGGCGAAATAAACTCCTTTGATTCGCAGGGTCGGAAAGCCAATGAGCAGGGCAACGAAAGCCGAGATTAGGCCTGACAGGGGAAGGGCCAGCCAGAAAGAAAGGCCAGCCTTCATCACCAGCAAGGTAGAAGCGTAAGCCCCCACGGCCATGTAGGCTGCATGTCCCAGGGTTAGCTGGCCGGTGGTCATAATCAAGCGCACCCCCCAGACCGAGGTCGTCCAAATCCCCGTGGTGATCAGGAGGTTTAAAAGATAAGGGTCCTGGGTAAGCGCTGGGAAAACCAGCAGGGCCGTGAGAACGATGAGATGGATAAGCTTTCTCTTATCCATGGCCGAAGAGCCCCTGAGGTCTGAAGAGGAGGACGATCATGACGATGACAAAGCCCAGGATCTCCGTGACGTCGCCCAAAAAGGTGTTGCCAAAGCTTTCCACAAACCCCAATAGGAGGCCCCCGGCAATGGCTCCGGGGATACTACCCAACCCGCCGATCACCACCACAATCAGGGCTTTGAGCACGGCATGCATTCCCAGGAAAGGATTGACGAAGAAGAGGGGAGCCAGAAGCGCCCCGGCCGCCCCAGCCAGAGCAGAACTGATGGCCATGCAAAGGGTGAAGGTGGAATCCACTCCGATCCCCTGCAGGGCCGCAGCTTCCCGATCCTGGGCCACGGCTCGCATGGCCTGTCCAGTCTTGGAAAATTTAATGTAAAGGGTGAGGGCCACCATCAAGACAATGGACACCAGGATCACCACCATCCGTTCCAAGGAAAGAGTGGCTCCCAGGACCTTGATGACTCCCGAGAATACCGGGGAGACGGACGTCTCTTTCTCGCCGAAGCTTTAAAGAGCCCGGCCTCCGATCAGCCTGGCAATGCCCAAGGCGATGACCAGACTGGGATCATGCTGATCCCGAAAAGGGCGGAAGAAAAAGCGGTAGACCAGGATTCCCAGGGCGGCGATGATGACCATGCTGAGGATCAGGCCAGTGAAATAGTTCAGGCCCAGGCGCTCACAGAGGAGGTACGTGGCAAAAGCGCCAAGCATGTAGAATTCGCCATGGGCAAAGTTCAAAAGACGCATGATCCCGTAAATCAGGCTGAAGCCCAAAGCGATTAAAACATAAGTCAGGCCGAGCATCAGGCCATTGACAAAGACCTGGACGAAAAAGGCGAAGGTCATCACCGGTCCCTTAGGGGAGTATGGGCATCATCGTGCCCCGGTTAACCAGCTTTCCGTTGACGATTTCAGAGATATAGACAGGGGTGATAACCTGGCGTTTGATTCCGTAATACTCTTTACCCCCGAACTTCGTGGGCCCGAAGATTGTGCTCCATTCCTCGGCTTTTTCCATCGTCTCTTTTACTTTGGTTGGATCCAGGCTTCCCGACTTCTCGATGGCCTGAACGAGGATATCCAGGTAGACATGATACTTGGGGGTTACAGGGTCGAAAGGCTTTCCGTAGATAGCCATATAATCTTCGTGGTATTTCTGCTGGCCCTCCGTGGTATAAGCACCCAGCAGGTCATGGGTGTTGCTGATATGTCCCTCTGCATTTTGCCCACCAGCGATCTTGCAAAACTCCGAAGGATCAATGGTCGTTCCAGCAAAAGTTTTTCCCTTGTAGCCCAGCTCCCGCACCTGTTTGGTAATCAGGGCCTGGTCCCCCGGAGGAGCGCCGGTGAAATCGATGAAGTCCGGTTTTTGCGCCAGCAGCTTGCTGAGCAGGGGATAGAAATCCGAGGTTCCGCGCTCGTAAAACTGAGAAAAAATGACCTGGAATTGGTTTTGTTCCGCGACGCGCCTGCAGTCCTTTTCGACCGACCAGCCGCTGGCATCGTTGGGTTCAATCAGAGCTACCGTCTTCAGTTGGGGATAGGTCTGGCGCATCCAGGGATACATGCCCTGGAGGATCTCATTGGAAGTCAGGACCATGCGGAAGCTGTATGGCTTTTCCGGAGAGAGAACTTCTTTAGCATAGGAATTTAAAAGAAATAAAATTTGTTGGGGTTCCGTGATGGGCTGGGCAGCCAAAAGAACAGCGGAGGATTGGGACCCCAGAATGAACTTTACCCTGTCCCGGTTGACTAATTTTTCGGCGGCCATCCTCCCCGCGGCGGCGTTGTATTTATCATCCTCCCAAATGATTTCTATCTTATACTTCTCACCCCCTACGTTGAGACCGCCGCGAGCGTTGACCTCTTTCTGCTTTATTGTGATGGCCTTCTGAGCCGCCAACCCCCAGGTGGCTCCCCTTCCAGACAGAGGAAAGATAGCCCCAATCTTGAGAACTTTCTCTGAAGATGAAAAAACTACCGAAGGAATGCAGAAGATTCCCACGATGAAAAAAAGAAACATGATTGCCCAAAAGCCTTTGTCATTTCTGACCATCGCACGTCTCCTTTCTTTCTGGATGTCTGCTCCCC
>JACRCA010000136.1 GCA_016234425.1 Deltaproteobacteria bacterium
AATAACCGCATTCCTCAGATAAAATACGAAGTGTTGCCTTTAGTCGTTATGAAAGAACTTAAAGCATCATCAAACCATTGATTATTATTGAGAGGAGGTGAGAAGAGAGATCTTTTCTAATTTTGCTCGTTAACGGGCAATAGGAAATAGCTCAAAAATAGGAGGGTACAAGGGATTAAACAGATTTAACTTAATATCTTAGGAGGTGAAGATTATGAAAAAGAAGGGCTTAGCGATCGTGATAGGGATAATGTGTCTAATGTTTATCTTCTCAACCCTGCCCATTGACAAAGCCAGCGCCGCAGAAAAGGTGATCAACCTGAAAATTGCCAATTTCTTTCCAGGGCCTTCAAAACAATCAAAAATCACCCAGGAATTTAGCGAAGAACTTGAGAGACGTTCGGGCGGCAGAATTAAAGTCCAATTTTTTACCGGGGGTTCATTGCTCACAGGGCCAGCTATGTATAAGGGGATCGAGACGGGGATCGCCGATATCGGCTATACACACGTCTATTACACCCCAGGCCGCATGCCCGTATGTGAGCTCATCGGACTGCCCATTGGTACCCCCACCGGATGGGTCGGCGCCCATATGGCATACGATTTCTACCAAAAATTTAAGCCGAAGGAATTTGACAGTGTAAAAGTGCTCGCCATACACGCCAATGCCCCCAGTATGATCATTACAAAGAAACCGGTGGAGAAACTGGAAGACCTGAAAGGTGTGACCATAAGGGTGGTGGGAATTCCGGGAGACATCTTTAAGGCCCTTGGCGGGACCCCTGCCCCCACTCCAATGATGGAAGTCTACGATGCCATTGCCAAGGGAGTCATCGATGGCGTCTGGGGACCTTATGAAACCCTCAAGACCTTCCGATTTGCAGAGGTCACCAAATATGTGATCGTATCCTGGCAGATTGGCTCTTCCTTTACTTTTTACCTGGCTATGAACAAGAGCAGCTACGATAAGCTGCCCCGGGACCTTCAATCGCTCGTGGACGTGATGAGCGGGGAATATCAGGAGCGATTTGCCTTGATGTGGAATGAAATAGAATTTGATGGTAAAGCCTTCAGCATTGAGAAGGGGGTAAAGTATTTTGAACTCTCTGAATCAGAGGGAGCCAGATGGCAAAAGGCTGTAGAACCTGTCATCACCGATTATATTAAGTTGATGGTGGGCAAAGGATTCTCAGAGTCAGAGGTCAAGGGCTGGATTGATTTTATGAGGGACCGGATTAAATACTGGACCGCAAAGCAGATGGAATACAAGATTCCTTCTCCTACCGGCCCTGCCGGAGTGCGGCCTGAGGCTTATGTCGTCAAATAATATAAAATGATAACTGCCCCTGTCTAACTATCAAGAAGATGTGAAATTATTTAGAAGCAGGTCGGGCGGGAGATATCGCTGTAAAACTTCTCCGATATCCCTGCCCAACCTGATGGTTTTGGGTATTTTTTCACAGCTACTTAACGGGTGGGTAGGGGTCAGCTCGGTTCGAGTTGGGTCCGCTGGATTTTGCAATTTATTAAGCCTGAAAGATCTAAAAGATTGCCCATGTTAGAAAAACTTGAAAAGTTCAATCGAATGGTCGGCGGCTGGGCTGAATGGGTGGGCTTCGGTGCCCTTTTTCTCATGGTTGTCCTGACCTGCGTTGACGTCTTAGGTGCCAAACTTTTTCGCCTCCGCGTATTCGGTGCCCTTGATGTCATGATGCTGGCCCAGCTAATCGCCATATCCTTTGCCGCAGCCATGGCCCTTATCCAGGACAGACATATTCGTGTGGAGTTTTTTATGCTTCTCTTCCCAAAGCGGATTCAGGCCTTGGTCGATTGCCTGATTCAATTGTTCTGCCTGGGCCTCTTTGTGCTGATTGTCTGGCGCCTTTTCGTCCATGGCTATCACCTTCAGACCGGCGGGGAGGAGACGGCCACAGCCCGAATTCCTTTGTCTCCTTTTTCCTATGCCTCCGCCCTGGCCATTATCTCCGTATGTCTGGTGCTACTGCAAAAATTTTTAAGTTCAATTCTGAGAGTGATAAAAAATGAGTCCTGAAACCGCAGGCATTGTCGGTATTGTTCTTCTTGTGTTCTTGTTCTTTCTTAGGATGCCTATCGCCTTTGCCATGGCCTTTGTCGGGTTTATAGGTTTTGCCTACCTGTCGGGCCCGGGTCCGGCCATCAGTCTCCTATCGCAGGACATCTTTGAGGCCTTTTCCTCCTATCCCCTTTCGGTCATTCCCATGTTCATCCTCATGGGATGCTTTGCCTATGCCTCTGGAATAAGCAAACGGCTCTTCAGTACCGCCTATACATGGGTGGGCAGCCTTCATGGGGGCCTAACCATCGCCACGGTGTTTGCCTGCGCCGGCTTTGCCGCCATATGCGGATCAACGACTGCAACGGCCGCGGCCATGGGTAAGATTGCCCTTCCGGAGATGAAGAAGTATAATTACGACAATACCCTGGCCACAGGCACTGTGGCGGCTGCCGGAACCCTCGGAATCCTCATCCCGCCCAGTACGGTCTTTATTATCTACGGCCTCCTGGTGGAGGAATCCATCGGAAAGCTCTTTGTGGCCGGGATCGTTCCCGGCATTATTCTAAGCCTGATGTTCGCTGCAACAGTAGCCATCCTGTGTTTCCGGAATCCGTCACTCGGCCCTCCCGGTGTTGCGACCTCCTGGAGAGAAAAGGTGAAGGCGATCGGCGGAATCATCGAGGCGGTCATTCTCTTTCTTCTGGCCATCGGAGGTTTGCTTCTGGGATGGTTTAGCCCCACACAGGCCGGCGCCATCGGTGCAGGGGGCTCCCTGCTCATCGGACTGATCCGTCGACAACTCACCTGGAAAACCTTTATCGAGGCGGGGAAAGACGGTCTCCTCACAGGCTGTATGATTATCTTTATTATCACCGGAGCCATTATTTTCGGCCATTTTCTGGCTATATCGAAAATTCCCTTTCTGCTGGCTGATTGGTTAGGGAGCCTCCCCATTCACAGAATAGCGATCATAGGCATCATCATCTTTATCTATTTCATCGGCGGTTGCTTCATGGATTCTATGGGCTTGATCGTTGTCACCCTTCCTATCTTCTTCCCCATTGTTAAGAACCTGGGCTTTGATCCCATCTGGTTCGGGGTGATCATCGTCCTGACCGGAGAAATGGGAGTACTCACACCGCCGGTCGGAGTAAATGTATTTGTCATTAAGGGAATTGCTCCTGATGTTCCACTTCATATCATCTTCAAAGGGATCATGCCATTTCTCGTTCCTCTCATTATTCTGACTATCATCCTCACGTTCTTTCCCCAGATCGCCACTTTCCTGCCAAGCCTTATCAAATATTAGGGCTCGAAAGGGAAAGGTTTTGTTATAAATCCAGGCGCAAAGAATTTCCGAAGTGGTCAATATGAAGGTTGAATGCTTTGATAGGAACCGCCCATAGAATTCAAAGCCGGTTTGACGAATATATTTATTTCCGGACAGGACGTCAAAGGTATCAGCTTATTCTCCAGGATTGTGCTGTCGAAAACTCTATGGGGTAGTTCCCTAACCTCATTTGGCACTTTTTGCAAGTGCAGTTCAAGGAGACGTAGTTAAAATCTTAAA
>JACRCA010000141.1 GCA_016234425.1 Deltaproteobacteria bacterium
CCCAGGAAGAGGCTGTTTGATCTGTTGGACCGCATGCGTACGCAGCCGGTGATCTGGATATCCAGCCCTCCTGGCTGCGGAAAGACCACCCTGGTGAGCAGCTGCCTCGAGGCCCGAAGGATCTCTTGCCTCTGGTACCAGATAGACGTTGGGGACAAGGAATGAGAGGTTGATATTTTTGAAAAATTGCTCTATTCGGCTATTGATAGGAGAAATGTACTTTACCATAGCGACCGTAGATTTATCCTTATGCTCCATCTTCGAGAGTTCCTCAATCCTCTTAAAGTCCCTATCTCTTAATCTAAGGCTTATAACGCCCATCAGATACCTCCTTCCAGCCTTTCTAACCTCGATAAGCCCTTCTGTGATGAGCGAAGAAATAAGTTTGGCATCAAAAACATCCTTCTCCAGGCATTCATCTCTTACCTTATAAGGAACGGTTATCTTTACCTCTTTCGCCACAGCTCGTAGAATGTCAATTTTTGCCAATAAGATTAACGTAGAAGAGTCAAAGACTAATTGACTAATTTCATGTTTGCAAAATACTACAGTTGTAACCCTATGTCAACTCAATTCTCCTTATTTTGTCCCGCTTCTTGGACCTTAGCCCTGCTTCTTTTTGCCTTGGGCCTAATCGATCCTGCAGGATGGCTGGAAGGAATCTCCCCGCACTCTTGTGAGAGTGCTGGAAGAGGTCGATTTAAGCGGTAAATAGGATGAATGGGTGGGAATCTTGATTCAAGTTTAACTTTATGTTAACGTCTTTTCAAAATGAAGAAGCATTCACCCATCAGCTTTCAGCTATCAAAGAAAGGGCCGCATCATGCTGAAAAGGGTTTATTGCTGAGTGCTGATAGCTGAATGTTGAAAGGCTCATCTATGATTCAAATTTTAGCCATTGCGGGAAGCCCGGTGAAAGAAGGAAACACTGAAGCTCTTCTCCAGGAAGCACTCAGCGTTACTTCCTCCGATCCAGAGGTTCGAACTGAGGTCTTTAATCTTTCGGGTTGGCAGATCGAAGGCTGCCGGCACTGCAACTGGTGCTTAAAGAATCAGAGCCCGGGGAAATTCTGCAAAATCTCTGACGGAATGGACGAAATCTATCCTGCGCTGGAACAGGCCGATGTGATCATCCTGGCTACGCCCGTACACATCGGCCGGATGTCTGGTTTGATGGCCAATATGATTGACCGGATGCGCGTGTTTGTCTATGGTAAGTGGCATCGAGGAAAGCTAAAAGATAAGGTCGGAGGAGTGCTGGTCGTAGGCTTTCTTCGACATGGAGGCTTGGAAATGACCCTCAACATTCTCAACAGCACTTTTGCCCTCTTCAACATGATTCCCGTGGGGCGAGGCGGGTTGGCTTTAACAAGCCTCGATGGAAAAGGAAAGGTGACCAAGGGAGTGCGGCACATGGTAATGGAAGATGCCTTTGGCCTCTCCTCAGCAAAAGAGGTGATCCAGCGGGCTGTAGAGATTGCCAGGATTATCCAGGCAGGAAAAAAAGCCTTAAAAAGTGCCTAAAGTGCGAAAATCCGAAATCCGAATATCGAAATGCGAAACAAACCCTAAATCCAAATGATCAAATTTTCTAAACCTGCTTATTCCCGAGTTCAGAATTTTGGATTTCGGTCATTTTAACTTGTTTCGAATTTCGGGTTTCGTGCTTCGAATTTAGCAGCTGTAAAGTACTTAAAATTGAAAAGTCATATGGAAAGGAGAAAAGGAAAATGGAGATCAAGAAAATTTTTGTCGTAGGTGCAGGACTTATGGGTAGCGGGATCGCCCAGGTTTCTGCTCAGGCTGGTTACACCGTGGTCATGCGGGATATAGCGGACGAGGCCTTGAAGAAGGGGATGGATTCCATCCGCTGGTCTGTGAAGAAGTTTGTCGAAAAAGGAACCATCAAGGAGTCTGAGGAGACGGTCATCGGGCGGATCACTCCCACGACAGATATGAGAATGGGTAAGGACGCTGAACTGGTGATCGAGGCCATTTTCGAGCAATTGGACGTTAAGCAAAAAGTTTTCAAAGAGTTGGATGCTTTGTGCAAACCTGAGGCCATTCTGGCTACGAATACCTCTGCGCTTCCGATCAGCGAGATTGCTGCGGTTACCCAACGCCCGGAAAAAGTGGTTGGGACACATTTTTTTAGTCCTGTGCCCATGATGCGTATCGTTGAAATCGTCAAGGGACTTCTGACTTCTGAAGAAACTTTAGCCATAGCCCAGAAGTATGTTCTCTCTTTGGGGAAAGAGTATATTACCGTGCAAAAAGATGTAGCGGGGTTTGCCCTGAACCGCATCAATATTCCTTCCACTCTGGAGGCCATCCGTCTGGTGGAAGCGGGTGTGGCCACGCCAGAAGACATTGACAAGGGGATGCGCCTGGGATTTGGCCGGCCCATGGGGCCCTTCGAGACCAATGACTTGACCGGCTTGGACGTCTCCTTGAACGCGGCTTTGAACATCTACAATGAAACCAAGGATCCCAAATTCTGGCCGCCAGCACTCATGTTCCGCAAAGTGAAAGCCGGGCACTTGGGACGGAAGACCGGTCGCGGTTGGTATGAGTATACGCCAGAGGGCAAGAAAAAATCTTGAGGGAGGATAAAATGCTGAAGATGCTCTTTACCCCCATCAAAGTCGGGAAAATGGAACTCAAAAACCGCATGGTGATGCCCGCCATGCATTACCTCCCTTCATGGGATGGGATGCTCCTGCCACACCACACCGATTACTTCGTGGAACGCGCCAGAGGGGGCGTAGCCATGATCATCATCGGGGGCTGCACCATCGACGAATACAGTGGGGCCCCGAATATGATCAGCGTCCGGGACGACAAATTCATCCCCGCTCTATCCGCACTTGCCAAAGCGGTTCAAGGCCACGGGGCCAAGATTGCCGCCCAGCTTTACCACGCCGGGCGGTACACTCATTCCATGCTCATCGGTGGCAAGCAGCCGATCTCTTCCTCGTCTGTGCGTTCAAAATTCACTGGTGAGACTCCCCGGGAGCTATCTATCCCGGAGATCAAGCAAGTCCAGAGAAATTTTGCCCTGGCAGCCGCAAGGGTCAAACGGGCGGGCTTTGACGCGGTGGAGGTCATCGCTTCGGCCGGTTACCTGATCAGCCAGTTTCTTTCTCCCATTGTGAACAAACGAAAGGATGAATACGGCGGGGACTATGAAAATCGCATGCGGTTCGGCTTGGAAGTGGCCCGGGGAATTCGCCAGGAGGTGGGCCCTGACTTTCCGATTATTTTCCGGGTGGCTGGAAATGAGTTTATGGAGGGAGGATTAGAAAATAAAGAGGCGCAGGTTTTTTGTCGGGAGCTGGAAAGGGCTGGAGTGGACATGATCAATGTCACCGGCGGCTGGCATGAAACCCGCGTTCCTCAAATTACTATGGGTCTGCCCCGCGGCGGGTTCGCCTACCTGGCTCAGGGCATCAAACAAGCGGTCTCCATTCCGGTCATGGCCTGTAACCGCATCAACGATCCTCTCCTGGCTGACCAGATCCTCCGCGATGGCCAGGCCGATCTCATCGGCTTCGCTCGGGGCTTGATCGCGGACCCAGAACTTCCCAACAAAGCTATGGGGGGGCGTTTCGACGAAATCAATTACTGCATCGCCTGCAACCAGGGATGCTTTGATCCCATTTTCGACCAAAAGCCCGTGACCTGTTTGGTCAATGCCCGGGCGGGCGCGGAGGGAAAGCTGACCGTCGAGCCAACAACCCGGAAGAAAAAAGTTATGGTCGTCGGCGGAGGGCCAGCAGGCCTGGAAGCGGCCCGAGTCGCTGCTTTGCGGGGCCACAAGGTTTGCCTCTACGAAAAAGGTGGAAAGCTGGGTGGGCAACTTCACTTGGCTGCTGTCCCTCCGGAGAGGGGCGAGTTCCTCACTTTCGTGAGGTACTTAGAAAATCAACTAAGAAAGCTGAACGTGGCCGTGCACACCCGAACTGAAGTTACTCCCTGGCATATCAAGCTGGAAAATCCTGATGCCGTCGTTGTAGCCACTGGGGCAGAACCCCTCCAGCCTGACATCAAAGGAGTGGACAGACCCAACGTGATCGCAGCCTGGGACGTACTCTCTGGCAAAGTAGATACGGGAAAAGAAGTGATCATCATCGGTGGTGGAGCCGTGGGATTAGAAACAGCCCTTTTCCTGGCCCGAAAAGGAACCATCGACGCCGAAACCCTGCATTTTCTGATGTTCAACCAGGCCGAGAGTTTGCAGACTTTGAATTCCCTTCTCTTTCGGGGATTGAAAAAGATTACCGTGGTGGAGATGCTTAAAAAACTTGGACAAGATATCGGCACCAGCACCCGCTGGACCATCATTCAGGATTTGGCACGGTTGGGCGTTAAGACCATGACGAACGCTCTGGCCAAAGAGATAACAGCCGAAGGTTTGATCGTCGATCGCGAGGGCCAGCAAGAACTTATCCGCGGAGAGACGGTGGTTATTGCCACTGGCGCAAAAGCAGTTAATAGTCTCTATGAAGACTTAAAAGACCACATCAAGGAGATCTACCTCATTGGGGATGCGAAAAATCCCCGCAAAGCTCTTGAGGCAGTGGCTGAAGGCCTGGCTGTCGGAAGAACTATATAAAAACAGTGTGAGTGTCCGTGTGAGTGTGAGTAAAAAAAGATAAGACACTCACACTGATCACTCACACTGACCCTTCTTTAAACTGCGATGACTTCCTTGATTTCCGGGATTTGGGCTTTGAGGCGGGCTTCCACGCCCCGCTTCAAGGTAAGCTGAGACATGGGACAGGATCCGCACGCCCCTACTAATTTTACCTTGACCACTCCGTCCTGAACGTCGATTAGCTCGATGTTCCCGCCGTCACCCTGAAGAAAAGGGCGGATTTCATCGATGGCCTTTTCTACTTTTTCCCGCATCGTTTACTCCTTTTAAAATTTCTATGGATTAAAACCTCGCCCCTTAGGGGCTCAGATCCGCCGTTTCTCCTCCCTTTATTCTGGGACGCATGCTTCCACAGGGCATACATCGGCACAGGTAGCACAATCGGTGCACAAATCGGGATTGATCACATATTTTGGGTCTCCCTCACTGATGGCCTCGGCCGGGCATTCTTCCTTGCAGGTTCCGCACATAATGCAATCATCGGTAATCTTATGCGCCATCTCTCCGCTCCCTTTACAATTTGATCTTTTTATTCAGCTCTTCCACAATGGCATTGGCATCTTTGTTGTGCATCAGGGCTCCGAAAGAAATCGTCTCCATTCGCGAACATGGGCAGCTGAAACAGCCCTCTCCGAAGTGCTTCTGAAACACCTCTCGCGCCTCGGGATACTTATCGAGGATCTCCCCGATGTTCATTTCCTTATCGATCTTTCGTTTCCCTGCAGCCATGACTTTCCAACCTCCTCGAGGCTTCTCTTCTGACATCTTTCCCTTCCAAATTCAAGCCGCGAAAATTAAGGACACCCGGCCGTTTTTTGTCTTACCCTATCACTATGGATGGCCATAAAAATGATCTAAATCATGTTTCCGCTTAAAGGACCTGCTTGAGGATTTCCTCAAAAACATGTTTTTTTGTTAAACCGACAAAACGTCGGCAGATCTGACCCTTGCGGTCGATGATGAATGTGGTGGGGATACCCTGAATGGGTCCAAGTCCTGGAATTTTACCAAAGGCCTCCACAATTGCCTCATCCCCCATGAGAATAATGTACTCCACCCCGTTTTCTTCCACGAACTTTCGCACTTTCTCCGGCCCCCCCTGATCCAGGGCAATGCCGATGACCACCAATCCATCTCTTTTATATTTGTTGTGGAGTTCATTGAGATAGGGAATCTCTTCCCGGCAGGGAGGGCACCAAGTTGCCCAAAAATTGAGGAGGATCACTTTCCCTTTAAACTCCGAAAAATCTACATTTTCCCCCTTGAGGCTCAAGCGGGTAAAAGCAGGAGCCATCAATTCCTCTCCTACACACTCGATCTTTTTAGGCTTGCTTTTCCATGGCGTAAATAAACCAAAGGACAGAGCCACAACAACAATGATCAATCCCGAGATCGTAAAGATGAATCTTTTTGATTTCATTCCCATGCCTTTCCCTGCTGGCCATGATCTATCCCAGTCTATGACTCAAAAAATTTTAGCACAGATCCTCGACCCAGTTAACTAGAATTGTTTACGAAATGCCGCAGGGGAGGGAACACTCCAACCCTTCGTCTCTGAAAGGGACAAAGAGGTGGGAGAAAAGAGCTATTCTTCTGCCTCTTCAGGAAAATTTTTCCCGATCATTTGTAATAGGATTCTTTGATCTTGTCCATGAAGATCTGGAGTTTGTCCGGTGGGTCATCTTTGTGGTAATGGCAGAGGTTGCAGGAGTTGGGCTGTTTTTCTACCCCTCCTTTCGTGATGGAGCCCAAGGGATAAACAACCTTGAAGGTGTGCAGGGAAATATCTCCCAGGACCGAGCTCCTCGCTGTGCGGGGCATATGACAGCCGATGCAACCTCCGAAATCATGGATGCTGTGGATCGTCTTAAGTCCTGTCTTGGCAGATGCTTGATGACAATCCATGCAGAGAGCATCTCCGGATTTCTTCAGGGCGAACCGTACTGTCATTGCCCGGTCATGCACCGAATGGCAGGTCCAGCAGGTAACGCCGACGTTGGCATGTTTGCTTTTAATCCAATCGAGATACTGCTGGCGGTGCTGACGGGCTTCACCCCCGGGCCAGATGCCCGCTTTATCCTGATAAAATTCGAAGAGCTGGCGGCCGGGAATATATCCCTTGGGATATTCGTATTTCCCATCCCATGTAAAGCCCCGAGTATGGCATTGCCCGCACACCTGGGCAGCAATGAAGGGAGGCATGTTGGCCGGGTTGATGGTCGTCAACCGGCGCTCCTCCTCCGTCGGTGCTGCCATATGCTTGCTCCCTGGCCCGTGGCAAGCTTCGCAGCCAGCGCCATTGTCCACCCAGTTGGTGTTCTTGTAGGTATTGGTCTTGGGGTCATGCTCGTACGTTAGGCCGGTGACGTGACAGCCGCCGCACTTATCCTGCCAC
>JACRCA010000138.1 GCA_016234425.1 Deltaproteobacteria bacterium
CCACAGGCTACGGGCCGCGACAACGAGGCCCAGCAGGGCCAGACTCCCCCCCAGAATAGAGGGGAAATAACCGGGTCCCATGCGCATGGCGTTCCCCATGGGATAACTACGCGCCATCAGCAAGGCAAAGACACCAAAAAAAATGAAAACCAGCCCGGCGTACAAATCCTTAGGGTTGCGGATCTTAATTCTCATGCTCCCCTGTTTTCCTCATCGAAGGTGATATTGGTTACCCTAATCTGTCGCACTTCTCCGGGAAATTTTTAATTATGGAACGGGCCAACGATGTTTGCAGCATTGCCATGCCGCCACCGGGTAAATTTTTTAATGTGAGAAACCAACTCCGTAGGAAGGCTAGTAGACCGATTCCAAAGTAAAAATAGAGCAGAGGCGTCATTGCGAGGAGCGGAGCGACGAAGCAATCTCGTAGTGATTTCAGACATTTAGTAGATTGCTTCGCTTCGCTCGCAATGACAGCCGTGTTGACACGATAATTAGGAAACTCTGTACTCGTTGCCGAAGGAAGCGGAATGGGTATTAAAAAGCAGTGGCCTTAAACTCGCCGAATACCTTTCTGAATACGCCGTATATTTCGCCAATCGTGGCGTAGGCTCTTACCGCTTCCAAGACCGCCGGAACAATGTTCGTCTTTGGATGAGTGGCCTTTTTCGTAGTCACTTCGCCCAATTCTTCCAGGCGCTGTCTCACAAGTATATTATCTCTTTCCTTTCTGAGCCTCTGAAGACGCTCTACCTGCCGGAGTTCATTTTGGGGGTCCACCTGGAAAATATCGATCGGGATTTCTTCATCCTTCTGCATAAAATTAATGCCGAGGATCTTCCTTTCCCCCGATTCGATCCACTTCTGGTACTTGTACAGGCCCTCCATTTCCTGGGCAAAAATATACCCTTTTTCGATCGCGGGGATTACGCCCCCCCTCTGTTCCACTTCTTTGACCCAGTGTCTGGCTTCCTCTTCAATCTGCGAGGTCAGCTTCTCAACATAATAAGACCCCCCCATGGGATCCACCACATTCTGCAGGCCACATTCGTGATGAAGAATAAACTTCACCTGGTTGGCGACCCGGGTCGACTCGGAGGTGGGGAGAGCCAGTGCTTCGTCAAACGCCGGAGCCCAGGTGTGTTCAATGCCTCCCAGAATGGCCGCCAGGACCTCCATGGTAATCCGGGCCAGATTATTCAGGGGCTGCTGGGCGGTCATGCGCCGAATGGCGGCATAGGTAGTGATACGCAATCCACAGACTCGCGGATCCTCGCAATTGTATTTTTCCTTGATAATTCTCGCCCATAGCCGGCGGGCGGCCCTGAACTTGGAGACTTCCTCAAAGAGATCGATGTCTGCTTCGGCATGAAGTTCCATTTTGGGAACAAATTGTTCTAAAGAGAGCCCTCTACTTAGAGCCGAGTCAATGTAGGTAAGAAAATTGGCAATACCGAACCCGATTTCCTGAGCGGCGGTGACCCCTCCCGAACGCATCTGGCCGGTACAAACATACTGGGGCACCCATTGCTCATGCCATTTATCCTCAAAATTGCGGCATATATATTCAACTACATCGGTAGAAAGTTCCACAGCCATCGGCACCGGGAAAATATAGGTGCCCCGGCCCTGATACTCTCTTATGGGATCGTTCTGGATCTTGAAACGACGGAGAAAGGCGGGGTTGATACTCCGTTTCTCTGCCAAAACCAAAATAAGAGATAGGGCATAAGCGGCAATACTGTTCGCCACAAAACCAATGCCCACCTTGGCCAGGTCAATACCTTCCAGGCTTCTTTCGATGTCCGCGCGAGAGGCCAGAGCGACCCCGACTTTTCCTACCTCGCCTTTCGCCATCAGATCATCCGAGTCCAATCCGATTTGGGTGGGGAGGTCTAAGGCTATAGTGATCACAGTGGCTCCATGATTGATTAAGTCCCGATACCGATCGTTGGCGCTCTCGCCCGACCCGTAGCCGGCATAAAAATCATGAGGCCACTCAAAAGACCGGTATCCGTTTGGCATACGTCCCCGAGTAAAAGGAAACTGGCCTGGGAACCCTATGTCCCGCTGATAGTCCAACCCTTCTATGTGGACCGGGGTATAGAGAGGCTCAACTGGATTGCCACTCAGGGTCTTAAATTCCTTCTTAGTCTCAGGCATCTTATCCAGGCTGGGACGGCGAACCTGCTCCTCCCACTGGCGAAGGGCTGTTTTAACCGTCGTTTTCTCTTTGCTTTTGGTCTTCGGCATATCTCCTCCTCAATTCCCGATGCAGTATTTTCCCCGCGGCATTTTTGGGAAGTTCTGTAAAAAAATCTATGGTCCGGGGCTTCTTATAACTGGATAGGCGTTCTTTGCAGAAGTTGCTGAGTTCCTCGGCGCTCGCCTGAAGCCCTTCTTTCAATACGATGCAGGCTTTAATGGCTTCACCCCATTCGGGATCCGGAACACCGATTACGGCAGCCTCAGCAACGGCTGGATGCTGATAGAGCACTTGTTCCACTTCATTGGGGAACACATTTAATCCGCCGGTAATGATCATTTCCGTCTTCCGGCCCCCGGTTAGATAGATATACCCATCCTCATCCAACGTGGCCAGATCATTCGTATGGACCCAGCCATGGCGAATGGTTTTCGCAGTCTCTTCGGGGCGGTTGAGATAACCAGTCATGATATGATCGCCTTTTACAATCAGCTCTCCCAATTCTCCTGGGACCACCTCTTGGCCCTCGGAATTAACCACTTTCACTTGAACCATGGTGTAGGGACGGCCGACGGAACCCAAGCGTTTCGCTCTCTTCATGGGCTCCTCATACGAGTAGTCTTCTATTTTCAGGGCACAAATCGAGACTGCGGCCTCCGTCTGTCCATACCCCTGGATAAAAACAGGCCCAAAGACATCAATGGCCTGTTTGAGCCTCTCCACGGGCATGGGGGAAGCGCCAAAAATGATGGCCCGAAGGCTACTCAGGTCGCGCTTTTTTATATCCGGGGAATCCAGGAGCCTGAGTATGAGGGTGGGGACCGTCTTGATCACGGTAATTTTTTCTTTTTCTATGAGATCAAAGGCTACATCCGGGTCAAAATGCGGAACCACAAAATGCGTGGCTCCCCTGATCCATATGGGGAGGATCCGCCACCCAGCCCCGTGATAAAGCGGTTGAAGGGCGAGGAAGCGGTCTCTGGACTCCAGGAACGGCATCTGGTCCAGGAGAAGGATCCTAGAAACAGCAAGCCAGCTTCGATAGGGCAGCATAATTCCTTTGGGTGTCCCCGTCGTCCCGGAAGTGTAGCGGAGCTCCCCTAAATCGTCCAAATTTAACTCCAGATCCGGTTCCAGAGGGCTGGCGTCGGCGATCAACTGCTCATATTCGAGCATTCCGGACTCCTGCCCATCAAAACAGATAAAATGCTTCACCGTTTGCAGTTGGCCCAGAATGGGCCGCAGGAGGCCGGAGTAACAATGCTGCAATATAAGGGCTTCGCTCCCCGAGTCGTTGAATTGAAAAAGCAACTCCGCCCCTCCTCCCTGGACGAAGTCCAAGGGAGGCCAAAGCATTTGCCAACCGATTGGCCCGCTCATTTACTACTCAAAAACTCAAGGCATGGCCTTCATAGACAACTGCGGGTTTTTGGGCAAAATAGATGGCGCTTTTCCGGATTAGATCTTTCTGGGTAGTCATCTTTTTTTCTCTACATAAACAGGGTTCTGACCTTTTCTGGAATTCCAGGGAAAACCATTCCAGAGCGAGTTTGGCTTTTAAGGGAGAATAAAAGAGAAATCGGAAGCCTTTGGCCAAAGAGGCAGTTCCTCATTGGCTTTGTTCTTTGGCACCTGCAAAACCTTGCTTACAGCTTTAAAATCGTCCCCATGCTCACAGCCGCCTCACCCGCGACCAACCCCCCACTATTTTGAGCCAGGGCAATTTGGGGCCCCTTTCCCTTCCGCCCTGGGACCTGCCGTTTCCCCGCCTCGCCGCGGAGCTGCCAGACGAGCTCAGCGATCATGGCCAGTCCTGTAGCGCCGACAGGATGTCCTCTGGCCGCCAATCCGCCGCTTGGGTTCACAGGAATAGTCCCCTTAAGTGAGGTGCGCTCCTCCTCGATCATGCGTGGCGCCTCCTCGGGAGTGAAAAGTCCGCAGGCAACGCAGCGGATCATCTCGCCGGGAGCCATGGCGTCATGGACTTCAACCACATCCAGATCCTCCGGTCCCACACCGGACCGCTCGTACGCCCTGTAGATGGGGATGCGATAAGACGCCAGCTCGCCGTCGTCTTCCTTTCGGGGATCATGGAAATGTAGGGAATAGAGTTCGCAGGCGGCAATCGTGGGAAGGGGTTTGGAGGAATACCGGTGGGCGGTTTCCTTCGCACAGAGGATCGCCGCTGCCGCTCCATCGGCCATACTGGAGCACATATAGAGTGTCAGAGGGTAGGCGACCAATCGGGAGCTTAACACCTCTTCCATGGTCATCGGCTTCTGGTACTGGGCAAAGGGGTTCAGCGAGCCGTTATATTTATTCTTCACCGTGACCTTGGCAAAGTGCTCCTGCGTCCACCCATAATCTTCCATATACCGGCGCAGCCTCATGGCGTAATTGCCCACGAATTGGAAGCCCAGCCCGCCCAGCAATTCCATATCGCTATCCGCAGCCAAGGCGCTGAGCGAGCGGGCCGTGTCTTCACAGAACATTTTTTCCACACCCAAGACCAGCGCGGTATCGTGGATGCCCGCCCCGATGGCGATCCAGGCTTCGCGCAGACCGATGCTCGAAGACGCACACGCCCCTTCGACATTGGTGACGGGAATCCCCGTAAAGCCTGCATCCCGCAGGATAACCTGTCCTCGAACTCCCTCTTGTCCGGTGATCAGGCCGGCCAAACTATTGCCCACGTAAGCAGCTTCGATGAGCTTGGGGTCAATGCCGGCATCGTGGATCGCGTTCCACACAGCCACCCGCCCCAGATCCTTCAAGCTCAGATTTAAAAACCTGCCAAATCTGTGCATCCCCACGCCGATGATAGCTACTTCGCGCATATGCAATTCTCCCCCAAAACAGGTTTGGAAGTTTCTGATTTGGTGTGCCTAAACGGGCTTGAATTTCCAACCGATGATTTCATTCCCCTGCGCATCCTCGCGGAGTTTATCGATAACCAACTCCACCTCCTGCCCTCTTTTAAGGGCGTCATCCCTAATTTCCGTTCCGGTGATGATGGTAAAGATTCTTGTCCCTTCAGGCAGGATCACGTAGCCGATGATATAGGGGGCTGTGAATCCGGAAGGAGCCTGGCGTAAGACAGCGAAGGTATCGAGCTTTCCCCTGCGGCTCAAAGAAATTTCCTCCATCGTATGATCCTTCATGCAGCTTGGGCATACCCATGATTTAGGAAAAGCCACATAGCCACAATGAGAACATTTACTTCCGATCAGGTAGGGTTGATCGCCCGGCGAGTCGGGCAGGTGAAATAACCCTTGCTTGATGGGTACCTTCTTTTTTTCCGCCAAATTTCCCTCCTTTATCCCCGCAGGGGGCAAATTCGAAATCCCAATTCCCAAATGATAATCTAAATCCGTAATCTCCAATCGTCGCCTTATTGGCCCTTCATGGTCATAGGCAAAAACAGAGCAATCTGGGGGAAAATCGAAATTATCAGAATGGCTAACAGAGCGACCCCAATGAATCCCCCTACGCCGGCAAACACCCTTGAGAGAGGTTCACCTGTTACCCCGGACATGACAAAACAATTTAACCCAAAAGGAGGC